>JALWJX010000013.1 GCA_026996895.1 Candidatus Kapaibacterium sp. | reverse complement strand
TTGCGATCGTGTAGGGGCGCAGCGGCGCTGCGCCCCTACGGGATGGGCAGACGCGCAGGTCTGTCCCTACGGGAAGCACCGACTTTCGTTGGCAACGTTGCGAACGTGTAGGGGCTTGGCAGCCAGTCGCCCCCTACGGGTGCGCATAGACAATGGAGAAATGCACGCTGAAGCGTGCGCTTCCAGCTTCAAGCAACCACATAGGTTACTCCTACGAATGAGAATTTGGGTGCAGCGATCCTGTGTCTGAACAGGAAGGATCCCGCCGGGATGTAGTGGGGAGGGAGGGGGTAGAAGAGCACTACGATCCTGCCGAGAGATGGAGCGGAGACAAAAACCGCTTTGTGGTGTCAATCCCCTGGATCTTCCTTGTTTCCGTGGAGTGAGAGTGAGAAGCCGGCGTGATCTCCAGAGTGTCTGTCAGATGATTGCTTACTCTTTGTAGCTGATAGGGGTGAAGCAGCAGAGGAAAATTGCCGAATACCAAACGGGAAAGCTGCGGCGGTTGAAGGAAGAGAAAATTCCGCTCGGAATTTTCAGTGCGGAAGGCGGGACTCGAACCCGCACGCCCGAAAGGGCACCACCCCCTCAAGATGGCGCGTCTACCAATTCCGCCACTTCCGCATAGAGCGGATAATACAACGGTTTTCCAGCATTTTCATTGGATTTGTTTACCAGGGATTGCGGATAAAGATTTTGCGAGCACCTTCCTGCCCTAAGGCTTCAGAGCGATAGAGAAGGAGGTAAATGCCAGTTGGTACCCACTGTCCATCGCTGTCTTTGCCGTCCCAGATAACTGTTGCTGAATTATTCGCCGGGATCTCACGAATGCGGTCGCCAGCCGTGGTGACAATGAGAACTGTGGACTGCGCCGGTAGATTGGTGATGTGTAGATAAGGGTCAATGCCCGGCGTAAAGGGCTGGGGGAAGCACCGAACGGAGTCCATCGTTTGCAATGACGCAACGGAGGTTGTGCGGAGTGCCAGCAGTGCTTTGCGGGTGCCAGCGTAAATCCATCCAGTTTTGGCATCGTAAGCAAGCGAAAGGATGGTCAGATCGAAATTTGGAAGGACGGATTCATCGAAGACTTCGATGATTTCTAAGGATTGCAAATCCAAAAGCCACAATCCAGAGGGAGTACCAATCCAGAGAAGTCCTGTGGCATCTTCGACCATTGACAGGATGATCTGTCCTTCGGTGCCTTCAACGGTGTAGAAAAGCGGCGTGCCACCAAAAGCTGCTTCCTGAGGATTGAGCAAGACAGAAAGTCCTTTTTGAGTGCCAATCCACAGCCAGCCGTTGCTATCAAACAAAAGGGTGTTGATTTGATTATCTACCAGACCGTCGGTAGTGGTGAGCTGCTGGTAGAAATCATCAGTGTTGTCATCGAGATCGTCTCCGAAGGAGAAGAACCATAATCCAGAGCTTGCAAGGTGGGAAGCGGCCCATACGCCGCCGAACGGATCGGCGATAATGCGACTGAAGCGGTAGGAGTTTGGAAGAGAGGAAAAGGCGGTTTTCCATTGCCCGTGTTGTCGGATCGCAAATCCATTGCCCCAGGGATTGGTGACCCACACGATGCCGCTATTATCCTCTGTAACGTCTCCGATGACGACGAAGTCATCCTGGAAGGGGGTAAGAGGAGCATTGCGGTGATCCCATCGAATCCACGTGAGTGTGTCTTCCAGTGGATGAACTTCTAACAGTCCGTGTCCCCAGGAGCTAATCCATACGGTTCCATTACGCTGAATAAAGAGCCGGTACCAGTCATCCGTCTCAAGATCCTCGTAAATCGATGAAGAAAAATTTTCCCAATGTCCATTGCGGAGTCTGCCAAATCCACGCCCTCGAAGATCGATGTCCGTTGCATACCACAGCGTTCCATCAGCAGCAAGTTTGAGATCATTGATGCTGCGGGCTGCGATGGCATTCGGGCGAACAATGGTGCGTTTTTGAAGAGAAAGGATCCACGTGCTAAAACCTTGAGTGAGAAGAATGGGGAAAACCTGATTGGATAGAGTGGCTGTTGCCAGCGCCTGGAGGCGAGCAGGAAAGATATTGAATGCTGAGTCCGCCGTGTAGTTGCGAATTTCAAATTGGTCAGCGATCCACAACTGGTTGTTCGCTACCCGGAGTCCCGTTAGAGGTGGGTAGGGAACCTGGTATAGTTGAGAAAAAGAGCCATTGTCGTAGCGGAACACAACGCGGTCGGTACCTACAATCAGACCCTGATTCCAGACCACCAGCGATCGAACGGAGGTATTACCCAGCGGGATTGGAAGGGAGCGCCACAAAGCAGGGTTAGCTGGGTTATCCCACCACTGATCGGACAGCGGCGCGCTGAACAGCCCCTGGGAGGTTCCAACCCACAGGGAGTCCTTCCAGAGAGCAAAGGCAGTGACGTTGGGAAAGGAAATGCCGGGCAATTGAGTCACCGTTGCCTGAAAAAGGAGAGACGGAAGGTGCAACATTACAAAACCGAATCCGGTTCCTATGAGCAGGTAGTCATTCACAATGAACAGCCGATTAATCGTAACATTGCCATATTCGCTGCGCTTGAGGGAAATTTCCGGGAGTACCGTCCATTGTCGTGACGCTAAGTGATAAAGCTGCACAAATCCTTCGTTGCTTCCTACAATGATCCGCTGATGTGTGGAATCGTAGGTGATGGCGGTAAGATCAATGGAGAACATTTGCAGGGGATCCAGACTTTCCACCGAATCACTGACAAGGTTGTACCGATAAACCCCGCCAGTGGTAGCAACCCAGAGCCATTGGGAATCCTGGATCGTGGCATCAACAGGAAAATCAAAAGAGGTATAAACTCGCTGTTCTAAGATAGCCGGCTGGGCAATTGCAAAGAACAGGCTGACACTGTAAAGAAGCAGAATTTTGAAGGAGACAAAGAGTCGCGGACAAAGATTGTCCCCGATGCTGCTAAGGAGAAAAAGGCGAATGGGGGTACAACGTGCGCTGTGCAGAGACGGTATTTGATCGATAGTCGGGACGTTGGCTTTATGGGTAAAGATACAACGTGCGTTGTGCAAAGGCTGCATATCAGTTTAGCTTTGTTGTGAGTGAAGATTCTGCAACTGGCGGGCGATGGATGCCATTTCCAGTGCAGCACGGGCAACATCTCGCCCTTTGTTTCCCGCTTTCAAGCCTGCGCGGTCTAACGCCTGATCGATGGTGTCTGTTGTGAGAATTCCAAAAATGCAGGGAATGTCGGAGCGGAGATTGATCTGCTGGATGCCACTGGTGACAGCGCCGGCGATGTAGTCAAAATGCGGTGTTTCACCGCGGATCAGAGCGCCAAGCGCAATAATAGCATCATATCGCCCGGATTGAGCGCACTGGTTTGCCACGAAGGGTAGTTCAAAACTACCGCTGCAATGGATGACCGTAATGTTGTCATCCGGTACGCCGAATCGCTTGAGCTCGTCGACAGCACCCTCCAGGAGCGTCTTTGTCACAATCTCATTCCATTGTGCAACAGCAATAGCGATTCGGAAGTCGCTGGTATTTGCAAGTTCTGGCGCGAGTTCAACCATCTGGAATATCTCCGCTCTGTTGACGCAACTGAAAGGGAAAAGAAAACGTGGAGCGGCTACTTTTCTTGTGGTTGCGTAGCTGCTGGTGGTTCTGCTATCCTGCTGTTGTGCGCGGTGTTGTCCCTGAGCGTCGCGGGCATTCTGTTCCCGGTTCTCTGTGTTGAGAAAGTGCGCCATCTTGCTGGCAGAGCAGGCAGTTTGGAGAACTCCTCTGACATAGCACGTGCGTGTGTGATGTTATCTTGCTGGTAGAGAAAGCGCTATCGTCGGGCAGAGTGTTACGGGTGGAAATCGTTACGAATGCCGTCTTGCCGGCAGAGAAATTGTTTTTGACTGTTGCTTTGGTCTGAATTTCAATCTGGTGTTGCTGTCATCCTGCTGATGCAAATTTTGTTGTCTTCCATTTCCACGCTTGCTCATCCGTGATGGTAGAAATTCATTGTGTGGTGCGAAGCAAAGGTCGGGATCGTTCGATGTTTATCTTCCTCTTTGGAATGGCAAAAGTTCCGCTGGCACTGACCAGTATTCTGTGCGGTAGCGTTACTACCAATGTGACGCTGGAAAAAATTTCCACAGAAAAATTCTGCGCAATACTGTTATGGAAGGACCAGCAACCAGCGATACAACCCCTTAGAATGCGTCACCGTCGGCGAGTGCTATCACTCAGGAGCTGCAGGAGGGCTTTGACGGCTAAATCCCGTTTTTCGGCATCATAGAGATGGTATTTCCAGCAGGTGGGATCGGTGTCGAAGACACTCCAGCCGAGCGGTCCGTAGCGATTTTTCAGGAATCGGCAATAAAGAGCATTGGATGGATAGGTGGAATCGTAGAGCCTGGGATACAGGATGCCCAGAACGTACGAACTTACGTGTTTGATTGTGCCGGACCATTCGATGTCGTTGAGCTCAGGGAACTTCAGTTTCTTCGTTGCACTCTTCACCATTTGCGAAATGATGATGCCGATGCTTTGCGTTTTGTGAGTGATAGCCTTGATCTGGTTAATTGCTTTTAAGGTGGCGATGGTAAGATTATCCGAATCTGCTTCCATCTGGGTGAGGTAGTCCAGAACAAAAATTTTCGATCGGGTGGCTATTAAAATTCCCAGAATATCTCCGGGGGTGCGAAACTGATCCGGTCCAACGATATAAAGGCGCTTTTTCAGCTCTTCGGGTACCTGCATTTTGTTGATTCGGGCAGCAATTTCTTCGGCTGACATTTCCTTTTCCAGAAATACTCCTTTCAGATTTTTGTGTTTAGAGAGAAAGCAAATCAGGAGGTGCAGACTCAATCCGGTTTTTTGAGCGCCAGTGTCGCCAAGAATTGAGAGGATACTTCCCGGTCGGTAGCCACCGTTGAGGTAGAGATCAAAATCTTCGATGCCTGTAGACAGTTTTGTTTCCCGAACACTTCCAAAATCAGCGGCGGTTTTGGGCATATAGGCTAAAGCCTGCAGGAACATAATGGCATCTACGTGCTCCTGGATTTTGCCGTACTGGTGTTTCCCTGCTGCTTCGTAGAGCCGTTCGATTTCACGGTGGAGTTGGGTAAAGCGGTCTTCGATGTTGTAAGCGATTAGCGCATTGATGGCGCGTTCTTCGCTTTCCAGCACCACTTGCAGACAGCGGAGGAACAGTTGTTCGTTTTCAGCAGGTGTACCAGTTGTTACCCCGGTAAGGTGGAGTAGTTCGAGACCGTGTTCAAGCAGCAGCCGTTTATGCTGTCGGTAAAGAATGTCGCAGATGGAAAAGAAATTTTCATACTTCTTCGCCAGTTGCGGTACAATGGAGCGAAGATTCGGATAGGCAGTGAGTGCAGCGAAGGCGTAAGTTTCCGTTTCCCTGAACATTTGCCATCTCTTTTATTTTCGGTACATACACTGATATCGAAGCAACGTCAGATAAGGATGCGCTATGAATTCCTGGCGTTGTTTCAGCTTTTCCGCCTTGTTTTGTTTCATCTGTTCTGTGAGTTCGACAGTGCTGTTTCAAAACGTGTTGATGAGCTTGTTCCGGACATTGGTTGTAATACCTGTGTGCCCGACCAGTGCTGTTTCAAAGCGTTGGTGCAGAATTTTCAATCGACCAGTTACTGTAAGAGCGATTGGTCCTGCTTCGTCAGCCTATGTTCGTTGGTGCTACAGCATTTACAGAGGTCACGTTCAAATGAGTATGAGCTTTAATCCGGACTATGTTCGCCAGTGATAAACGATGGCGTGGAGAAATAAGCCACAGATGCAAGATTTCTTTGCATAGTTCGCTGTTGAATTTAAGGAGCATCGGGTGTAGCGATAAACTCCGGCTGCGAAGTTTTTCATTGGACAGAAATGGACGCAACTGATGGAGAATAGACGCAATTGGTGAAGGAATTTCGGCAAAACGCAGCAGATTGCGAACCTTCCGGTTGAGCTTGAGCAAGACCGGTTGCTATGACTGGTAAGTGCCATTGGCGAAGTTTCTCGGTGATTTATGCTATTGAGACGGATATGCCACAACCCTGCTGATGTTTGCTTCTGCAAGTTCGTAGGTGATCTGCATAGTTAATGCGACGCCCTATTGGAGTGTTCCTTTGTTGGTTTCTCAAGCGATGATCTTTTTAACACACATGCAGGAGTAGCCTATTGGAGTATCCCTGTGTTGGTTTCTACATGTGGATAAATAAAGCAAAAAATGCCGGCGAACCAAAATTGGAGTGTTCCTTTGTTGGTTTCTACACGTTCCTAAGTTTCGCAGGTGATACAAATAAACTGATGCCGAGCCGCGTGTTACCGGCATTTGCTGCTGCAAGTGCTGTCGGCAGTTTAGGTTGTCGGAGCAAAGATTTTTCTTTAAAAGATTTTGGGAGAGAGTACCAGCTATCTGCGATGGATACGGGGAAGAACTCGCGGATAGCGGAGACTGCAACTTCGAGAGAGCGTCAGCGTTCTGCGATGAACACTGTAAAGCCGTCCACATTTGCTCCTGTAGCTTCGGAAGCGGTTCCATACTGCAACTGAAGACATTGAGCAGATGGTGAGCGAAAAATGCAGCGCGAACAGAAATCTCCGGAATAATCCTAGATTTGCCAGTACTCCCGAAGCAGTTTCAGCGCAGCGCGCAAACAGCAAGTGGGTCACTCCAGGAATCAATTGGAAGAGCAAAAGAAAGAATTTCGTTCCAGTGTGGTTCGGGCAAATGCGGGCTTCCTTTTCCTGTACGGCGAGCTGCTGGGATGTTCCGTTTTAGTACGGTTTGGGGTGATACCCAGTCAATGCTCCAGATAGCCAGTCAGCTAACTCTTCACCCCCCAGCTTCTCCAGCCGCTCGTAAAGGTCAATGCTCCAGATAGCCAGTCAACTAACTGCTTGAGAATGGTGCTTTGCTGGAAGCGTCGACCGCCCATGCTCCAGATAGCCAGCCAGCTAACACGGTTCCGTTTTGGTGTAGTTCAGGGCGATACTGCTGATGACACATGCGATGGTATTTCTGTACTATGGTTTCGTCGCGTCTGACCGAAGATGAGCACTACAATGGCGATGTGGAAATCATCGTGCCCGTAGCTCCGTCGCGAAGGACTTCAAGCACTGGCTGCTGAAAGTGCTGCACCATCCCTGCACGGAACTTGTTATACTGCGAAGCCGAGTCGTTCCGGGACGTCGAATGACCGTGTACACAGTTCACTCCACCACGAAGTTTTTCTTGCCTTCCTGTATTACCGAATTGCTGAACTTCCTGTACATAGTTTGCTACACCGCGAAGGTGGATGTATAGGCGTATATTCCAGCCATTCCTTCCTTGTTCGCCGGAGCGTTCCATCGTGCCGAATGGAGGATATAGAGTGAGAGGCTGGATGTCGTTTTCTTTTATTCCAACACGGTGCGATCAAAACAAATGCACGTCCCGTTCCAGCATCTCGTTGTTGTGCATTTCAATTCCGACACGGTGCGATCAAAACGGACTATATCAACACGCATGCGGATTATGCGCGAAGGTTTCAATTCCGACACGGTGCGATCAAAACGGACTATATCAACACGCATGCGGATTATGCGCGAAGGTTTCAATTCCGACACGGTGCGATCAAAACGCTTAAAGACTTTGCAAAAAC
>JALWJX010000012.1 GCA_026996895.1 Candidatus Kapaibacterium sp. | reverse complement strand
CGACATCCTGGATCACGGCTCCGAACCCCTGGATACACTGATCCAGTTGTACAAAGAAGGAACGGCATTGGTCCAGGAATTGCAAAAGATGCTGGAAACAGCGGAACTGGAAATCAAACAACTCACTCCCCAAACCCCGTCGGACGCAAACGATACCGAAACAGCGATAGATCAATAAACCGGTTTTTCCGAATCAAAAGGCAGAACAAAGGATGCAGCACGAGCAACAACGTCTTCGACCGAAGCAACATACCATCTTAGTGGTTGACGATGAACCCTTCATTCTGGAGATGCTGGAAGATTACCTGAAGGAGCAATACACCGTCCTGACCGCCAGCACGGCAGAGGAAGCGCTCCAGATCCTCCACGATCACCCTGAGATTGACATCATCATTTCCGATCAGCGGATGCCCGGAATGTCCGGCATCGAATTTCTCAAAAAAAGTCTGGAAACGCACCCGAATGCTGAACGCATCATCATCACCGCATACGCTGATCTGGAGAGTGTGCTGGAAGGACTGAACGAGGCCCGAATTTCGTATTACTTCCCGAAACCAATCGACCTCTATCAGATCAAATTAGCAATCCAGCAACTGGTGGAAAAGATCGACCTGTGGCAATCGAATGTGGAACTCATTGAGCAATTGAAAGAACAAAACCGGCTCATTGAACAGAAAATCTCAGAGCGTACGAAGGAACTGCAATTGGCGTTACAGAAACTCCGGGAACATCAACTGCTGCAACAGCGTTTTTTTAACATCGCCGTTCACGATCTGAAAAACCCCCTGTCCACCCTCCGCATTCTATGCACCGAGATCGGGAAGCTCGTCGACAATGCAGAAGTGCAGCAGTTGTTAGCAATGGCGCAGGATCCGCTCAATACGATGGAGGAGCTGGTTCAGGACATTTTGACCGTCACCAGGCTCCAGGCGGAGCAGGACGTGCTGGAACTCCAGCCGGTCAACTTAGCAGAATTGCTGCAGGCATCCGTGTACGAATTTGCTCCACAGGCGGAAAAGAAAAACATCCAGCTTATTCTCGACCTGCCGGAGGATCTTCCACCGATCGAGGGCGATTACCGACGGCTCAAGCAGGTTTTCGATAACCTGATCAGCAACGGGATCAAGTATACGCCGCCCGGAGGCACAGTAACGATTACCGCTTCGGCAAATCAACAGGCAGTTACGGTTGCTGTCCGGGACACCGGCGTTGGAATGACGCCGGAGGATCTGGAAAAAGTCTTCGGTGAATTCCAGACCCTCTCTGCCAAACCAACCGGTGGAGAAAGCAGCACGGGGCTGGGGCTGTTCATCGTCCACAAAATCGTCACGCTGCACCACGGACGAATCACTGCCGCCAGCGAAGGTCCCGGCAAAGGCTCTACCTTCACCGTTACCCTGCCACTTCGGCAGCCAGCAAAGCAAGCCTCATAAGGAGGGGCAACCCCGGAGGGTTTGCCCCTCTTTTGGAAAAACCCATTTTCCACAGCGCAGGGTAAGTTGCGGCAAACCCCTCCCAAGATGTGCCGACTTCCGTCAGCAAAAGCCGGGAGCGCCGACTTCCGCCGCCATCTTTGCACCCTAAAGTGTGCGCTCCCGGTAGACTGCAACCCCTATGGTACCACGGCAACCGGGAGGGCTACCACCTGCCCGCTCTGCCACTGCACCCGGCACACATAGACACCGGGAGAAAGCAACGGCGGAAGGGTAAAGGATCGCCCCCGCCCCCGATGCATTGCAAGCTGTCGCCCCTGCAGATCATAGAGCGTGATGGTCACCGCTCCCGTCTGTGTTAGCTCCAGATGTAATCGCCGGTCGATCAATCGCCACTGCACATCTGCTGTACGATCGGCAAATTCCGGCGTATGACTCAATGATGGCGGCTGCCATCGAACCACCCCGTAGCTGATTCCCAGATACTGGTCGGGAACCAGCACATAGCGAAATTCCCCGCCGATCCATACCTCATTGCCGACCCGCAAAGCTGTGTAAATCGTGCCGGGTAGAAATGGGGGCAACATATTCTCAAACCGTGCTTTCTCCACCATCCCCAGTCGTCCCGTTCCCTCCTGCCACGCCACTTCCACTATATGACTCCCTCCGAACACCCACCAGCCATAGTCCGGTAGTTCCACAGCATAATCCAGCAGCACATTCGTCCGGGTCTCCACCGCATCGGTTACCAGCGGCACCCGTTGCCACTGCTCCCCATCCCAGAGTGCTGCGTTATGGATCACCGTCCCATCCGCTCGATGAACTGCCAATTTTCCAAAGATTGCGATACCAGCAGCCGCTCTGGCAATCACCGACACCCTGCCGTCGATCCAGTCACCGGGGTTACCAACGCGCTGCCACTGCTCCCCATCCCAGAGCGCAAAATTCCGGAGCGTATCTCCGGACGGCAGCGGGATACGGAACTCGCCACCGAAATACACACCGGCGGTATCTTTCAGGAGGGCAAAGCAGCGGAAATTCCCATCGACAGCAGATAATCCGGCAAAATCCTGCCACCGGTGCTGCTCCAGATCGTACACCCGGATGCGGGTAAACTTCCCTTTCACTGTATCCTCCTCCAGCGGTCCAACGGCATAGACCTTCTGACGCCAGAGCGCAATACGCCGCACCGCCGGCATTGCCGCTTCGTCAATCCCGCCCAGCCGCTCCCATCGCCGCTGCTGCTTCAAAAATCGAAACAGTACGCCGTATCTCCCATCATATCCCTGTCCGTAGATAGCCAGCAATTTTCCTCCCACATAAACCGCCGTAGAGTCCACTGCGATCGTGTAGGCTCCCTGCCCATTCAATAGATGCGCACAGCCGTCGTACAGCGGTTCCCACCGCTGCCACCGTTTGTTCCACCGCGCTACCACCCCTGTCGGCACCGGTCCCGCTTTTCGGAAATACTGCCCCGCCACGTATACGTACTCCGGATCCTGTGCCATTGCCCGAACGACGGGAAGAAAAATCCACTGATCGAACCCGTTAATGATCTCCTGCCCCAGATTCTCCCAGTCCAGTGTTCGGAAATCCACACGCATCAGGGCTTTCCCCCCATCCGGCATCACGAACCACCCCGCTGCATACCACCACTGTCGCTGGTCACTGATGATCCGCCTGATACCGTTATGCGACAGACAGGGGAAGGCTACCGGCTCCCACTGATCGTCATCGGTCAACCGACCAATCCACATCCACCAGGAGGCTGTGTCCGCTGGCGAATGCTGAGTAAATACCGCATAGAGCCGTCCGTGATGCTGAAAAAATGTTCGCACCAGGCTGTGCCGGGGCAACGGCAGTTCCTCAACCGATCGATCAGGCACAGCAATACGGTAGAGGTGCCGCTGTCTCCCCAGTTGCTCCCCATACACATACAGCAGCGTGTCTTCCATCACAAAAGTCTGAAGCCCTACGGTAGGAAAACTATCCAGCGGGACAGTGACCGGTTCCCACTGCCGACGTTCCAGATCGTAGACTGCCGCATTCCGGGCTTCGACCGTATCGCTACCGCTGAGCACTCGATCGAAGAAACCAAACACCCACACTGTTTTCCCGACGGCAACATACTTCGTCGCCATCGGTATTCCCTTATCCCGCCCCAGTTTTCCAATAGCGGGCAACCGTTCCATCGTCGCCAGATTGTATGCACGGATATACTGATATACCCGACCATCAGGTTCTGCTACCGCGATCCCATCGGAATACAGCGTATCCTCAACAATCGCTCCTGACAGAATCGTTCCCTCCACCCGTGACGGAATCATCTGCCACTGCCCATCCTTCCAGTATGCAATCGAGCGGGCGTACCGCCCGTCCAGGTCCGTAAAAGCTCCAATGGCAACCACCCCGCCTCGGTATGGCAACAACTCCTGAATCCATCCTGTCACGGGTCCAAACTGGAGCCGCTCTGCCAGAATTTCCACCTGCTGCGTTTTCGTATGAATACGGACCAGCCCAAAGGACTGATCCCCATCATAGCTCAGGCTCAGCCCTGCCACATAGAGCCAGTCATCCAGCAGCAATATATCAAAGAGACCGGGAGCATCCAGCCCATCCCGAATTCCGAACGCCTTCCACTGCCCCAGCTCAACATATCCCTGCGTCTCCGGAAACGAGGGCACTGATTGCGCCATCAGCGCCTGCCAGTCCGGCTTTATCTCCAGTAATCGTTCCTGCGCTACTCCCGATGAAAAAGAACATATCATCAGCAGAAGGCCCAACCATCCTTTCCTCCACATTTTCAAAGCGAAAAATGCTGGAAAGGCAAAAAGTGCAGAGAGTATTTTGTGCTTCATCACCCTACTCTCCAGATGTGAAACATACGTCGATCCCAATTGTCACAGGAAAAGTTTAATTGCAAGTTACAAAATTTTCTACAAACATCCAAACGATCCGTTACAGCATTTTCCGGATGGGTGAGAGATCAAAAACCGCACTGCTGAGCGTTGCCCGGTGTATGCTGGAAAACCTCTCTCTGCTTCTATCACGCATTCCTGTACCAGCAGTGGAAGCGTGGATATGCGGTTTGCAGGCTTTTACCTTCTTTGATGAACGTCGGTGCTTCTGGTGATAGGATCCAGCTATGCAGTGGGTGGCGGTGCGGTATGTGTCGCCCTCAGGATGAAACGGTGGGAAGCGGTGCAGCAGCGGGGTCTGTGAGTGCCGTCAGGAGTTCCACCACGAGCGAATCTGCGACGGCATAGCCCGCATCGGTGAGCCGGAGTCGCTCATCATCGATGGTGCAGTACTCCGCATAGCGGCGGCAAAAAGCGGTGGCAACAGCGGTGACATCCACCGATGTTCGTGCCTGGAGTTCCTGAAGCCTCACACCCTGCGCCCGCAGTCCCAGATAGAGCAATTCCTCCAGCTCTTCCAGCGGTCCTAGATGCTCCACCGTGGCGAAAGGGAGCTGCCCCGCTGTCAGTTGCTGGCAATACTGGCGTAAACTGCGGACGTTGGCATACCGATGTGAACCCAGGAATCCGTGTGCTGATGGTCCAAACGCCAGGTATTCTTTGCGTTCCCAGTATCGGAGATTATGGCGGCAGCGATAGCCCGGCTGCGCAAAATTGGAAACTTCATAGTGGTCGTACCCGGCTGCCGTCAGCTTCTCCATTGTTCGACGGTACATCTCCGCTTCCACTTCCTCCGAAATCCGCTCCACCTGTGCCCGCTGCCACAGGGTGTACAGCGGCGTTCCCCGTTCGTAGGTCAACGCATAGACCGACAAATGGGGCAATTGCCAGCAGAGCACCTGATCCAGCGTCTGCTCCCACGCCTCTACGGTTTGATTCGGTAGTCCGAATATCAGGTCCGCATTGACATTGTCAAACCCTGCTGCCAGCGCCTGCTCCACCGCCTTCTCAGCCGCCGCAGCCGAATGGATGCGTCCCAGAAACTGCAATTCCCGTGGCTGGAGTGACTGCACCCCAATGCTGATGCGGTTGATACCGAGCGATCGGTACGCCCGCAGTTTCTCCCGATCCACACTTTCCGGATTACATTCCACCGTCCACTCTTCCAGATGGGTCAGATCGAAATGAGCAGCCAGCAGGCGGTAGATTCGCTCCACGTGGTGTGGATGCAGCAGTGACGGCGTTCCGCCGCCCCAGAACATCGTCCGCACCCGAATCGTCCCGGCAGTTGCCAGTTGATCAGCCCAGAGCTGTATTTCCTGTTCCAGTGCGTCAAAGAAGGCGTCCCACAGATCGAAGGAAACCACCGAATAGAAATCGCAGTAGATGCACTTCTGCTCACAAAATGGGATGTGCAGGTAAATCCCCAGATCTTCTGGATGCTGAATATTCCACCGAATCATTCGATGATGGTGCCAATGCGATGCCATCGGATGGTGCTAAACTTCTGGAAAATGCTGGGCAAATTCGTATCCCAGGACCAGTACACGAACACGGGCTCTCCCACGATGTTGTCAATCGGCACAAATCCCCAGTACCGACTGTCCAGACTCTGATCCCGGTTGTCTCCCATCGCAAAGCAGTAATCGCGTTCGACCACGTAAAAATCTGCCGGTTTCCCGTCGATCAACACCGTTCCATTCTGCACCGCTACAGAATGTCCTTCGCGCTGAATAAAAATATTCCACTGGCGAATGTTCTGAACAGAAATCCGGATGGTATCTCCAGCTTTGGGAACGACCAGTGGTCCGTAGTTATCCCGTGTAAATCCCATACCGGGCGGGAATGTTCGGAATTCATCACCCGGCGGCGCCGGTAACCGCGGATCTATTTTGCCGTGCGGTGGCAAAGGAACAAATTTTCCGTTGATGTACAGCTTTTTATTCCGGATCAGGATCGTATCGCCGCCGAGCGCAACACACCGCTTCAGGTAGTACTGGAACTCGTCGGGTTCGACCTGATCCCGATAGCCGGGGAAAATAAACACAATCACATCGCCCCGTTTGACCTGCTTCAACGGTGGCAGTTTGATAAACGGTAACGGCGTGTTGAGAAACGGAATAATCTGCGGCGTCGATGGTCCGTAGATAAATCGGTTGACGACCAGAAAATCGCCGGGTAACACGGTGTTCTCCATCGATCCGGTGGGAACGACAAAATTCGCCACCAGCGCACCATTGATGAACATCACGATGATAATGGCGCTGACGATGGTCTTGATCCAGGATACCAGTTTCTCTTCAAACGTCTGCGGTTTCTTCTCCTGCTTTGCCTTTTTCTTTATTCCCGGTTGTCGATTCATCGCTACCCTTTTTTGTTGTCATCAATACTGAGCACTGCCAGAAACGCCTCCTGTGGCACTTCGACTTTGCCGATCTGCTTCATCCGCTTTTTTCCCTCTTTCTGCCGCTCCAGCAATTTCCGCTTGCGCGTAACATCCCCGCCATAGCACTTTGCCGTCACGTTTTTGCGCAAAGGCTTGATCGTTTCCCGGGCGATGATCTTGGATCCAATCGCTGCCTGGATAACGACTTCGAACAACTGTCGCGGAATGATTTGCCGCAATTTCCCGCACAATCGCCGCCCCCATTCATATGCTTTGGAACGGTGTACGATCGTGGAGAGCGCATCGACCGGATCACCGTTGATCAGAATATCCAGTTTCACCAGATCTCCCTTGCGATAGCCAATCGGCTCGTAGTCGAACGAGGCATAGCCCCGCGTAACGGATTTGAGGCGATCGTAAAAATCGTAGACAATTTCCGCCAGTGGCAACTCAAAGATCAACTCCACGCGCTCTGGCGACAAATACAGCATCGATTTGTATTCGCCCCGCCGATCAGTGCAGAGTTTCATAATGGCGCCAATATATTCTGCTGGCGTGATGATCTGCGCTTTGATAAATGGCTCTTCGATCCGCTCAATCGAGCCGGGTGGCGGCATCTGCGCCGGATTCGATACCCACACTTCGTCACCACCGGTTGTGATGACCCGATACTGCACATTGGGCACAGTGGTCACCAGATTGATCTCGTACTCCCGCTCCAGCCGCTCCTGGATGATTTCCATATGGAGCAGCCCTAAGAAGCCGCAGCGGAAACCAAAACCCAGCGCGGTGGAGGTTTCCGGCTCAAAACGCAAAGATGCATCATTCAAAGAGAGTTTTTCCAGTGCCTCTCGCAAATGCTCAAACTCCTCGCTATCAGCAGGATAGAATCCGGCAAACACCATCGGCTTAATTTCCCGGAACCCCTCGATCGGTTCTGCCTGCTCTCCAGCAGCCGTGGTGATCGTATCACCAACTTTCGTATCCCGGATTTCCTTGACACCGGCGATAATGTAGCCCACATCCCCCACTTCCAGTGATGGCTGCGGAATGCGGTCTAACTGCAAAATCCCCACTTCTTCCACCTCATACGTTTTGCCGGTTGCCAGAAACCGGATCT
>JALWJX010000011.1 GCA_026996895.1 Candidatus Kapaibacterium sp. | reverse complement strand
CATACGCAAACTGCAACGTATCCCTCGGCGACACCATCATTACCACCACCCGATCCGGCTTTGCCACCACCGGACGCTCTTGAAACAGCCGATCCACATCTTCCCGGATCCAGATCTGCGGAAACAGCTTCGGCGGCACCTGCATCACCACCAGTGCCAGACACTTCCCATCTGACGCCCAATCGTAACCCCTTCACAACAAGTGAAGACGGCTGCGCAGACACATCCCCGTACCCTTTTCCCATCCACCGCTCAACGGAAGATCCAGACAACGCTACCAGACAAACACCGGCTGCGTAATTGCATCAGATCCAATCCGTACCTGGACAAAATAGACACCACGGGGAAGAGGGGGAATCACGAACTCTTGCGATCCTCCTTCCCGGCGTAACTCATCAGATCCAGCATACAGTATTTTCCCCTGAACATCAAAAATCCGCACCGTCATCCTCTCACTCCACGGGATTGATGGGGTCACCCACACTGTAAGTTTCTGATTCTGCACCACACATCGGAACGTCCACTGCTTCCTCTCAATCGCACGCCGGCTCCGCCCGCCTATGTCCCCGATGTAATAATTGGGTTCCACAAGCTCTACGGCATCCCAATGATTCTGCAAAATTTGATTTGCTGCATCGAGAACATCGATGGTATCACTTCGGAATTCCAGTACCATCCACAGGTAATCAGTGCATCGAATCGTATCACCGTAGCGCGTGATGGAAATCGTATCGGCACACGGATTGGCAACTGTCATTCGCCGCAGGGAATCAGCTCCAAGGCGCTCCAGGGTCACACGAAGCGCTCCATCCCGAATAATAGAAGCAACGGAAAACCGCTGCGCCAACAAATACTGCCGAAACCAGGGCGGTAACCCCATTGAGGAATCTCCGTCCGGATAGCGATAACACAATGAATCAAGATACAGAGCGTGGGGGTAAAAACGCACTATGAGTTCCCCGGGAACGTAACCCGTATCTGGCGGCGGGAAATTGCTGGCTGTATCTTCCCGGATGCCAGGAAAGAATGGGGGTTGCGCTGCGATTGCTGCTACCACAAAAAGATAGAGTAGAAGAAACCCATACACTCTCGATCGCATCATCGTTCTCACCTTTTTATCTTCGACGACCTCCTGATGAGAACAGTACAAATATACAAAAAGCATCGAAAAAAATCCAAAGCTGCACTTGAGGAAGAATGAGAACTAAATTTGGACCGTTTTGCTGTTTTGCACATTGCACCGGAAGCGCCTACTGTCGGTAGTAGCGCACGCCCTTAAGCATGCATTCTCGCAGATTAAACTCAGCCCCCAACACTGGCGCCTCCAAAGGAGAATGCCACGGACTCTCTACGTTTGGGAGAACTTGCCCTCCTGCTTGACCCGCTGCTCCGCGTAGGCTTGAAGCGCCTTTCTGGGCACTTTCATCTTGCCACGGAATTCTGCTGGCAGTGGAAGAATGCGGTCCGGGATTTTGTAGCGCTCCAGCCACTCCCGGAGTTGCTCTCGCAGAACGGACTCCAACGGTGGAGATACCATTGTCTTTTCCCATTCAACGAAGGCAATGGGGCGGTGTCCATATTCTGGATGTGGCACTGGAACGACCCACGCTCCGGTGATCCCCGGTATGCGGAACAGCGCTTTTTCAATTTCCTCAGGAAAAATTTTCACTCCACCCGACTGAAACATTGTATCCCGACGCCCACGAACGAACAGAAATCCATCAGCATCCAGCTCTCCAATGTCACCTGTTGGAAAGAATCCCTCCCGGAGCGGTAGCGGCTCCAGTCCTGTGGAGGTCCAGTACCCGGATGCCAGCACCGCTCCTGCGACACAGATCTCCCCATTGATAATGCGCAGTTGCCGGTACGGAAGCGGCTTCCCTGCCGATAACCACTTTGAAAAATCCCGCGTTGCTGGTAGCGTCGTCACCTGCGACGCTGTTTCTGTTAGCCCATACGTCGTTCGCACCGGAACTCCCAGGTGAAAAGCTTTTTCCAGCACTGCCTGTGGTGCAGCCGCTCCTCCCAGCAGTACTGCTTTCAGCCGTTGCAATGCCTGAATACCCTCTGTCGATTGCAGCAATCGCGCTAATTGCAACGGCACAAACGAGACATAATCAACCGACAGCTTCGGGAGCAGTCGCCACGAATCTGCTAACACCAGCGTTCCTCCATCAACCAGTGCACGAAACAGTAGCGACAGCCCCGAAACGTGGTATAACGGTAGACTCAACAACCAGCGATCGCCTTCACCAAACGGTAGATTCTGGTGCGATCCCAGTGCATTGAACCAGTGATTGGCAAAGCTTAAAGCCACATCCTTCGGTTCTCCGCTGCTGCCGGACGTTCGAATGAGAGTCAAAGCAGGTGCTTCCTGATGTTGCCGCCTCTCCTGCCCGATCAGTCGGGCGGCAGAGCGACCGGTAAAAAGCGTAGATAATTCTATGGTTGGTGTCTTGGGGAGCGGACGGTCTGCTATGATTTTGTTTTGCAATAACATCAATGGAGTCTGCGCAGAAAGAAGCCTCACCTGATAGCGGCACCACACCAATGCATAGAGAGTAATGATCCAGGGAATTGAAGGACGTTCGATGACACACGTCACCTGTGAAGCGGAACCAAGCAATTCCGACAGCCGCGCCGCAACTTGCTGCACCTGCTCTGCCAACGCGGCATATCGAATTACTTCACCGGCTGGACTGACCAATGCAACGCTCGAACCAAAGCGGCGTATCCGATCGACAATTTCTGAAGGCTGCACAACGCAATTTCCCATCTGTTAAACCTTCTCCTTTCAGGAAGTATCTAAAGAAACGCCCTACAACGAAATGTGGTGTAACAAATCAGGGGTACACTGATGACACGCTCCACGATCGCCCTCTTGGTCGGTATCCTTGCACTGTCGCTCACTGCCTGTTCAGACGCCTCGCTCTTACACAAACACCAGTATTTCGGCTATCACAATACCATAATTATCAAACAAGAATCCTCGGCCGACGCCGTGACGGTTGTTGAGGAAAGCTCCAGTGCTAACTATGACACAACGGTGATCATCTCCAGACCGCAAAATCGAACCACCATCATCGTGAGCGACGATCCGGACATCATCGTTGTTCCCGTAGCCGTTCCCTGGTGGGACTATCACCGCTACGATTGGTACGTCCGGGACTGCTACTGGTGGCGCCCATCCCGAACGGTTATCATCTATTTCTGGTATCCGTGGCATCCAATTAGCTGGGTTTGTTCCGATTGGTGGTACGATCCGTATTGGCACCATCATCGCCCCTGTTTCTCACCCTATCCCTACGATCCTTATGCCCCTCTGACCCCATCACCGCGACACTCTACTCCAACTTTCCACCCCAGCATTGTACGTTACGATGCAGAAATTGACAAAGATGTACCGACAGTTCCTCGCCTGATCGGTCACCTTACGCCGGCGAAAGGAAAGGTTGACAATGTTCCAATCTCCCCGGAACGATCTCCAGCGTTCACCCCAGGGGTCAAGTCTGCAACCTCAATCCGCTCGGACATTCCCGATGCCGAAGCAGGCTCTGGCAAGCGCAAGGCAGTGTTACAACGTTCTTCTGCATCACCGGCTACTTCAACACTTTCCAGAAAGACGGCGGGAGCTGAGAAAAGCGGAACAGAACAAAAGTCTATCTTACACCGCTCTGGCACGCCGGCATCCTCTGCAATAAAGTCCAAACGGATCGATAGCAAGCCAGGCATCCATAACAAACCGGTACTCCGACGATCCGGTGTACCAGCGTCTTCCAGAGTGCCCGAAGCAGAAGGCGCTGAGCCACCTGCCCGCAAACCCAAACCATCGGCACCTCGCCCCGGCTCACCGAACCATTCGCCGGCAAAGCATAAACTGCCGAAAAACGCTCAACCTGCCTCGACTGGGTCGTCTCTGCATCGCTCCGCCCATCCTTCCCGGTCTTCTGCTACGCCCCAGAGTGCCGCCATCGATCGAAAAACAACACGGTCCGCTGTCCCGCATCACTCGCGCAAAACAGCAAAAGTCACAGGTTCTCGATCGGTAAAAGTCTCTTCAAAATCAAAAGTGATCCGCAACGCTGTACATCGGCAACCTCGATCAAAGGCAAAATATTCTTCCGATCGGCGAACATCCTCACCATCGGCCTTCTCCCGTTCTTCCACTACACTGCGCCGAACAACGCCTATCAACCACCGACGGCACCGGAGCCCTTCTTCCTCGAAGCACATCCCTCAAACATCGAAGAAGCGGAATCAATAAGTCAACAGAAGCGGAGGAATAAGCGATGCAAAATCGGCTGAGCGCAATGTCAGGTTTTCGCTTCCTGCTTCTGTTGATTTTTCTGAGCAGTAGCTATGCCCAGACCATCGATCAGGCATTATGGTACGAACTGTTATACCCGGTTGCCAGCGCCCGCGCTGCTGGCATCGGCATTGCTTTTGCCGGCATTGCAGATGATGGCAGCGCGATGCTCTCCAATCCAGCAGGCTTAGCCCTCATCCCTGCCAGAGAAGCGGTTGCCGGCTTTACGCTTACCAATGCCTTCCCCACAATCAGCACCTTCCCACAAACGGAGACTTTTCATCGTAGTGCTTTTCAGCTCAGTGACTTGCACTTTACAGGTAGCTTTCAGAATATCCTTGCAGATCGTTTTATTCTGGGAGGAGGACTTTTTCTCCGTTCCGCTTCTCAATTTTCCTACTCGCTTTCTGGTATGAACATCGCCTCATCCCAGCTCTCTCTGCTGGACTCCTATTACCAGCCTTACGCGAAACCGCCCATTCTGGACGAGCTACGGGACGACTCGCTGCACACTCTTCCCGGAGACGATTCACTTTTCTACAATGCTACTCTTTCGGAATCTGGCACTCTGTACAGTGCTAATCTTGCCGCTGCAATCGATCTCAGCAATCGGATATCCCTTGGTTTCGGCATCAATCTGTACGTTGGGAGCTACAAGATCTCCCGCTCCCACATCGAAATCGACACACTGAACATCTACCATTCCGAAGCACCGGCTGGACGACGTATTCCTTTTGATCGACTGGTGTACACGGAAAACACGGTACAAACGGCCGAAGGATTCTCTATCAGTTTTGGCGTGATGTTCCGCCCAACGCCGACCTTCCGGCTGGGCATTGGCATCGAAAGCGGTCCCTCTTTTTCACTGGAGAACCGCCTGCAATTGAGTGCCAGCATTCGTAAAGATAATGGGGAAGAAGCGAGTTTTTCTGATCAACTGTCAGTGGGTGAATACATCCAGGACCTCAGCTACCGTATCCACGTGGGTGCCTCCTATCACTTCCCCCAGTATGGACTGACGCTTGCTGCCGCAGTGCGATTCAGCGATCCTGCCAATATCACAGTCGCACCGGCACCTTCTATTATCCTGCTTGACTCCCCTGACACCGACATTCTGCCGCAGCAATCGCTGAGTGCTTTGTGGACTGCTGGCATCGGCATAGAACTGGATCCTCCATCCGCCTGGTACGCCATCCGTGGTGGTATTACTCTGATGAATTCCCCATACCGATCCTCCTCTCGCCTCTTCCCCGTTGTCCACGCTGGCGCTGCTCTGTACCCGCTTGCGAACCTTCGAGTCGAATTATTTACGACCATTGGGAATTTTGTTCTCCCGCATCAACCGCTCTACACAACGTACTATCCATTTACCCTATCCACGCTCCAGACAACGATGGGAATACAGTTGACCTTTCGGTTTCAATAAGAACTGTCGCTCAGCAGTTTCTCCCTGTGTCCTGCCCCCGAACTCCTCAATGCCGTATGCTTCCACATCGCTGGATGTCCCCGGCAGTGCACAGGGAGTTCAATTGATGCATTCTACCTCTTAACTCGTTGAACGGTACAATGGCCACACCCGAAAAGGGAGGTTTTCTGCTCCGCGGTTTGTTTTGATGATACTTGAGACAAAACACTGCTGGCAGCTTAGAGCCGTACTGGCATCACCAGCATCAGCACCGTCTCATCCGGTTCCCCGTTCTGCAGGGAATGAATCAGCGCCGGGCGCGTGGCGGTCGAAAAACTCATTTCCGCTTCGTTCTCGATGCTATCGGTCAAATGGACCAGCGCATCCTCGATGAAACGGTAATTGAATCCAATTTCAAACGGTGGTCCCTGATACTCCGCGCTGACGTGCTCAATCGCTTTGTTGCCCACATCCACATCTTCGCCAATAATCGTCCAGCCGTTTTCATCAAAAACAAACCGCAAATGTTTTGCAACTGAACTGACAAAGAGGGAAGCACGGCGCACCGCTGCCAGCGCATCAGCAATACGGAAGCGCACGCTTTTATCATTATCGTTTGGGATCACACTCTGGTAGGCAGGATAACTTTCTTCGATCAGGCGTGTGGTAAGCTGCACGTGGTCGAAGACAAACGTTGCATAGGATTGATCGACACGCAGTTGCACCTCATTCTCTGCTTTCTTAACCAGATCTAATGCCCGTGCTGGAATAATCAACGATCGATCTTCCGATGGTAACTGCACCTGATGAACCTCAGGATCGATGAGTAAGCGTACCAGACGATACCCATCGGTTGCAACAGCAATCAATCGATCTTTCTGGAATTCGAACAGCACGCCTGTCATTGCCGGCTGATATTCGTCTTTCGAGACAGCAAAGGTTGTTTTCTTCGCAATGGTAGGCACGACTTCTGGTGGGAATTCAACGACAAACTGCTCTTCTTCCGGCGCAATGATCGGAAATTCCTCCGGATCCAGCCCTGCGAAAAAGTATTCTCCGGTTGGCGCCTTGACCTCGATCTGATGCGTGTCCGGCTGGTGGATGATCTGCAGCACGCCCTCTGTCCCCAACGCCCGGACAACCTCAAAAAACTTCTTCGCCGGCAACAGCACCTTCCCCTCTCCCTGCGCCTGCACTGGAATGGTTGCTGTCATCAGCAATTCCTGATCCGTCGCCGTTAACTGCATCTTGCCATCGCGTACCTCCACCAGAAGATTTTCCAGCACTGGTAAAGCAGAGCGCGATGGGACAACCGGCACAACATATTGCAATGCTGACTGTAAATCTGATAAGGTGACACTAAGCTCCATCCCTTTACTTCCCATACTGTTCCACCAAACACAATTTTCGGCTCAGGAAAACGACAAAAGCGAATCAGCAAATTTACGAAAAAGTTCTGTGACGACTGACGAACAGAGTGCGATGATCACAAAGTACGGGTTAGACAATTTTTTTGTTTTTTTGATTCTCGCTTTTCTGCTTATTGCCAGTGGCAGTCTGATCCGCAGCTATTGGCTCGGTTTCTCCTTCGTACTGACCGGCTGTTTGCTCATCGGCTTTGCGCTCCTCTTCTTCCGTGATCCCCCGCGATGCCCTCCGAAGGAAGCCGCTGACAACCCTGCTGCTGTTCTGGCGCCAGCAGATGGACGGATCGTTGCGATTCAATCGCATTCCCAATATCCCCCCATTGGCGAAGCAATCCAGATCAGCATTTTCTTAGCCGTTTACGACGTGCACGTCAATCGATCCCCGGTGACCGGCACCGTCCGGTCCGTAGAATACCAGCCCGGCTCCTTCATCGCAGCTTTCAAAGACGAAGCTTCCCGCAAGAACGAGCAGACCACGATTGTGGTAGAGACTCCCAGCGGACCGGTCGTGTTCAAA
Organism: Candidatus Kapaibacterium sp.; assembly: GCA_026996895.1. Lineage (GTDB taxonomy): Bacteria > Bacteroidota > Ignavibacteria > Kapaibacteriales > WFXC01 > WFXC01. The sequence goes on along the minus strand of JALWJX010000011.1, from coordinate 356 downwards.
CAGATCGTCGGCATTCTTGCCCGCCGCATTGTGTGCGATCTCCAGCCGGGGCAGCAGATCCGGGCAGGAGAACGCTTTGGAATGATGAAATTCGGCTCCCGAATGGACATTTTCCTGCCCGCAAAGAGCCAGATACTGATACGCAAAGGAGAAAAAGTGCGGGCAGGAGAAACCCTCCTTGGATTCCTTCCCTCGCCGTCAACTGCTCAGGCTGCCCAGGAAAAAGCTGCCGTCGCTTCTGAGTGAGAATCATTTGCTTACCGACAAAAGCTGGCACTGCCAGTACTGGCGCAAGCCAACGCTACCGACAAGATACCCCCTGCTTCACTCACTCCTACCGCCACACGACCGGCACC
>JALWJX010000010.1 GCA_026996895.1 Candidatus Kapaibacterium sp. | reverse complement strand
TTGTAAGTCGAACCATCAATCCACACCTCCTGCTCATCGATGCTGACCCCATCAACGAAAATCCGCATTATCCCTTTGTGCGCTCCTGTTGGCTCGAAAGAAGCTGCTACGTGATGCCACTGCCCGTCATTATACCGATGTTGCGTGGAAAGTACCTGCGCACCGTGGCTGCGGGACCAGATACCAAAATGCAAGCGTCCATCGGTGCTCATATACAGATGCCGATCATAGTCACGACTGTTGAGCCCCGGAGCAGCCGTGCTTTCAAAGCCGAGAATTTTGCCGCCTTCCCGGCTGGTTGTCTTGATCCAGCACATAAGCGTAAACGGACCGATCGGTGCCGCATACGGGGCACCGCTTCCTCCCCGCCGCAGTGACACCGCCGTATTCGGTGTTATTTGAACTGAATACGCAGATGGGACAGCCGGACCCCGGATCGTATCTGCCCAGCGAGGACGATGCAATCGAGCCGCAGGACTATGCACAATAAAGCTTTGCCGACCAAATAAACGCCCATTGTGCAGAATTTCTGGACACTTCCCCGTCAGTTCCTCGCACGGATGGAAATTCAGAGGGAAATAAAACCGCAAAGCCTCATCTTCCTGCCACTGCCGCTGCACCATCGGATCCATCAAATTGACCATCGGCAACTGCTGGATTCGCCCTGCGGATAAGGCTTTCTGGAAAATGGTTACTTCCGCCACATTCCCCGGTATGTTCCCCGGCGACACCTGGATCGAGTTTGGGGGAGATTCCAGTGGCAATGCAGAGGAATACGTTGCCGTTGGTGCATTCCCACCACTCGTTGCTCCATCCACACTGGCATAGAGTTTCAATTTCCCGTCAACAAATTTCGCCACAAATACCACGTGGCGCCACGGATTCTTTTCAATATCCGACCGGACCTCAAATTCCGTACTGATTGGCACCTTTATAATAGCCGTTCGTATCGAGCCATCGCCACTGTGCCGGTATTCTCTCTTGAAAACAGCATTAACCACATCATAGAAAAAATTCTCTCCCCGCTTTTTCCGCTCTTTCTCAAGGCTTACCGTCCAGTTGACGCCCAGAACATCCGGAACAGCGGAAATAATCTCACTTTCTTCTTCGACCAGGGCATTCAGGCGAATCCAGAAAGAAATCGTCAACTCCGTTATTTCCTCTCCTGTCCAGCGATCCGAAGCCCCATTAAACAGAAAGCTGCCCGTCTGGTAGAGTCCATAAGAACGCTGTGCTGGTCCTTCTACATTGATGACCAGGCTATCCACTTCCATCGGGAATTGCACCAGGTGAATGGGAATTTGCCACATCTGTCCGGACACCAGCGAATCCAGCGGAATCGGAGAACGGAGCACGGGCGATCCCGGATAAATTCGCAACGCTTTCTCGACTGTCAATGGCTCCGCCAGCGCCGGGGAAGGAATGACCGCTCGCACTTTCGTACAGGTCGGCGGCAGGCTTGTAAGATCAAATTCGATGGTGGCCTGTCGAATCACGGTAAAAAGGTCCGGGTTGTGCGGCACGGAAATCGTCCGGAAATGTCCCGAAACGCTTTTGATCCTGTGCCCTGCGCGGTCCAGAAATTCCAGCCGAACAGCGCTGGAAGTGGTATCCAGCCAATCGGTTCGGATGATGAACTTTCTGACGACCGTATGATGATCAGCAGTATCAAAGGGATTGCGAGCGTAGACTGGCGTTGTCGTCTCCCACGATCGGTTCTGCTCATCAACCACCTGCATTTGCGGTCCGGGCGGTACAACAATCAACGATCGTCGCTGCACAATGCCGGTATCTGCTGAACCGGAAGCAAACACCCGTACCTGAATCCATCGAACGGAAATCGGTAATCGCGCCATATCGAAAGCGCTGGATTCAACGGAGCGATCCGCAAACACCTGTTCAACATTGGCAACAGAATGCTCACTCTGTTCGAGGATATTCCCTGCACTATCCACAATCTCAAACCGCACCCTGGTGGCGTACCGTGGCAGATGCTGGACGGTAAACCGCACCGGTGTTGAGGGAATCGGATTCGGAGCGTGGCGAAATCTCCGATAATTATTGGTCCGAAACGGACCAAAATGATCGGAGGAACGGATAGTAAAGCGGGTGGGCAACACATCCATTCCCACCTGATAGGTCGCTCCTTCGGGATACCCATCAGCGTGGTATACCGTAACCAGCAGCAACGGCGAAAGTGGAAGCTGGAGTTCCCCGAGACGAACCGTGTAGGAAACGGAATCCAGAAAGCCAGAACCAGCAGCAATTGCAACAGAATCTCTGTGGCGAACACCGTTGGAATCCAGATACTCCACGGTTTTGCCATTACTGTGGGCAAAGCGCAGCACCACGCGCGTTGTCCGGGGTGGAAGATCCGTTATCGTAAAACTCACCGTAGTATCCAGATCGACGAAAAACGGTAAGAAGCCAAACGAAGACCGGATCACAGGATGCGGCACCGCAATGCTGATGGGTTGAAAAATCTGGTATCCCTGCGCCGGAAAACTCGAATCTCCCGTGACACGCACGTGCACATAGGCACCGACGGGCAAGCGTCCCATATCGACATTTGACCACTGCTGCGCCGATGATACCTGCTGCTGCAACACGGTGCTGTCACTTCGGAGTTGAAAAACAAGCGTGTCTGCACCCACGGGAAGTGAATCCAACCGGTAGGTTGTGTAATGTTTGTACCCCTGCATAAAAGGACCAAAACCACTGGAGGATTGGAGCTGTACGCTCGCAACCGGCTTTGCCGCACGGGCAAATCGAACATACATCGTATCTGCCAAAAAAGGCAACTGCGGGATGGATAAGGTTCGGTGGGAGCGATCTACCGTACCAATGACAACAACAGGATCGGTAAACTGCGGTGTCCGGTCTACAAGAAAACACGCCTGTGCGTTCACCCACTGCGGCACCAGCTCAAGCTGGAGCGCTAACGGACGCTTCAACCCTTTACTCACAATCCCCCAATACCCCTTTGTCTGCCGTTCGATCCCGGCAATCTCGCTGGCTTCCAGCAGTGCCACGTTGCCAGTATAACCAATCACCGCAATTTGTTCTGCATCCGTAAAAGCTGCGGAAATCTGGAGATTCCCGCTGCGGGCGTGTGGTCGTTCCTTCCACGCTACGGCTGTTGCGGTCAGAAAGGAAACGACCGGCACAGCGCGATGCACCACCGCCGCACCATTGTGTAACAACAGCTTTTGATTTCCCGCCGCGGCTTCGACCGTATCACCAGAAACGGAGCGAAAATCAAAGGTAGCAAGCGTTCCGCTGACGCTGGCAAGATGGAGATTGCGGCGGATTTCCGATTCCGAGCGCACGCGATTCCAGAATCGTAACTGCGTTATCGCTCCCCGGAAAAAGACGGTATCGTGTGAAGCAGGATCAAAATACCGTCCAATGTCTGAAATCCGAAAACTGCCAAACTGTCCCGTCCGATTACCACGGAAAACACCATTCAGGTAGAGCAGTGCGTGATCACTCTTGACGACAATCGCCACGTGATTCCATCCTTTCTGAAACGGATACGACGGCGAATGCAGTCCCCCCGGCGTCAATCTTATTTCTCGGCCATTGACAATGGTAACCGCCATTTGCGTTGTATCCGCCTGATTATCTGCTAAAATGGCGCGAACCTCGTGATCATCAGCGGTAAAACTCTGGATCCAGAACTCGATCGTGTACGGTGGTTGCAAACGGATCGGGGCATCCAGCGTGGCGTATTCCTGTGGCGAATCCAGATGCAACACCGGCACCTGTCCCCATCCATTCAGAACGCTAACGAAGCAAAGAATTACACTGAGCCATCGGAGTCTCATTGGCATACTCTCCTTGGATGAACAAATCGTCAAGAGTAGTCAAATGCTTTGAGCGTAAAGGAAGGAAGGCAGTAGATCAAAGCGAATTTCACTCCTCTTTGCCTCCAGCAACGTTTCAGCACGCAGATTATTACCAACAAACTCTTTTTTGTATCTTTTTGGCTTGAGCGCAGTGCCATTCTAAATCGCGCTGTGGCTACCAATTCAAAAATTTTGCGGAAACTCCGGCGCATTCCGCCCTTTTTCAGCAATGAAGATCGGGAGCGAAGCATTCCCTGAGTGAAGCAAGACAGCGAGGTGTGGATTGACTCATTGCAGCACCTGAGCACTCCGCTGGATCTGTCGTTCCAACAACTGCTGGAAGCACTGCCGCAGCGTTTCCTCTACCGGCTGATCCGTCGACAGCGTAATTACGTCCGGTTCATCCGTTTGTGGTGGTTCAAAAAACGGGGTGAGGGATTCAAACTCTGCCAGCCGAGCATCCGAAACGACCGGCTGTGAACGGCGAACTTCCAGCCGTTGCCGGATGTTTTCCTCAGAAGCGGTGAGATACAGGAAAATCGGCGTAATGCCATAGCGGCGAAAATACGAACGTGCTTCGGCGCGAGCCCGACGCTGGCTGAAGGTGCCTTCCACGATAGCTCCATTTTCCCACCGCGTCGCCTGTGCTGCTCGCCAGAGCAACTGGCGATAGACGCGGGCGGACACAGAGCGACGATAGATACGGGTGCGAACCTCAGGCGGTGGCAATTCCAGCAATGGCAATCCCCGCATTTCCTTCCGGATTGCATCGGAGGAAAAGTGGTGCCATCCCAGTTCCTGGCTGAGTGCGGATGCAAAGGTCGTTTTTCCGCTGCCAATTTTTCCCATCACAATCACCACGGTTGGCTCAATGCCAAACAGCGCCGTTCGGAGCGCAATACGGAAAAAGCGGCGGGCGCGTCCCTGCACCTCTGAGCGCTCTTCTTCTGGCAATTCCAGCTCTCGACTTTTCAAACACTCCACTTTTGCCCGCACCCACGCCCGGTATACCAGGTAGAACGGCACAATGGTTCGCAACCCTGCATCGTCCAGAAAGTGCTGCATCCGGTGGAGAAAGAAACGCCCATAGCGAGGGGATTGGTGATAGAAAAAATCCATTACCAAAAAGGCAATATCAGCAGCAACATCAATCCACCGGAGTCGCTCATTGAACTCGATGCAGTCGTAAATGCAAACGGTGTCATCCTCAATGTAAATGTGCTCCAGTCGCAAATCGCCGTGGCAATCACGAATCCACCCGCTGGCAATGCGGCGATCAAACAATGGCGAAAGCCGGGCGTACCATTGCCGGGTATACGCGGTCAGCACATCGAAACTCAAAGCAGATAAAATTTTTCCCACAAATTCGCGCGTTTGTTCGATATTCTCATCGGTGCTGATCTTCACCTTCTCCGGCTTTCCCCATTCCGCAATCTCAGCGGATCGATCCGCTTGCTGGTAAAAGTGCGCCAGCCGCCGGGCGATCATCTCCAGATGCCACCGCTGCAATGTGCCGCTGCCCAGCCGCACGCTGGCAAATCCTTCAGCAGGTAAATAATGCATTACCACGGCATAATCGATAACCCTGCCAGCTCCCGACCACTGCCATTGCCCATCTGCTTCTTCGGTCAACGGCAAAACACCGATGTATAAGCCGGGACAGAGGCGGCGATTCAACTGCACTTCCTGATGACAATAAAACCGGCGTTTTTCCAGGCTGGAAAAATCCAGGAAGCCAAAATTCACCGGCTTTTTCACTTTGAAAACATACGGTGGTACCAGCGCCACAATGGAAGCGTGCGTCTGAACGATCCGAACTTCAGCCGGCTGATGAGGATAGGAAGCAGGATCGCTGAGAAATTGCAGCAACCGCTCCACCGAATGATCAGAACTCATTGTCGGGACGCTGATTGAGCGAACAGTGCTTCCTCGATCAGTTCGCACCAGATGTGTCCAATCAAAATGTGGGATTCCTGAATTCGGGCAGTGACGGTTGAAGGCACAATGACCGCCGCATCACACAGTGGCGCAATGGTTCCCCCATCTCCTCCCAGCAAGCCAACGATGGCCATATCTGCCATTTTTGCCTCTTCGGCTGCCCGCCGCACATTCTCGGACCGTCCACTGGTTGAAATGCAGACCAGACAGTGCAAGGGATTGGCAAATGCCTGCACCTGCCGGGCAAAAACTTCCTCAAACGAGTAGTCGTTGGAGGCGGCGGTCAGCAGTGAGGTATCGGTGGTCAATGCCAGCGCCGGCAACGCCCGTCGTTCAACCGAGCTGCGGTATCGGACAACCAGCTCTGTCGCAATATGCTGTGCATCCGCTGCGCTGCCCCCATTGCCGCAAAGGAGAATCATTCCCTCGTGCTGCAGGGTACGGATCAATAATTTTGCCGTTTCAGCAATAGCATCGCCACATTCGGTCAGCAGTCGTTGCTTCGTTGCTATTGATTCCTCGATGCTTCTTTGAATCACCGCCTCCATTCACCTTTTGCCCTTCATCTGCTTCAACCACGAAGAGTTCAAAATTACGACGTTTCGGCATAACAGAAAACAGTTGCAAGCTGGTGGTTCGCCCACGATCTAAAAAATCCTTCTGGTAACGGAAAGCTCCGTCAGAGTCGCGTTGCCTGCGCTGTCTGCACCTTCCTCCTGTTCACCGCCCCCGATGCGAAGAACCCTTTCAGTGCCTTCGCACCACTCACACCCTGGAACAACGCAAACCCATCACGTCCCTCGATTCAAAACAAAAAAACCTCCGCACCATTTGCACCCTGGAGCAACAGGATATTCACGTCCTGATTCGAATGGAGCAGCGCAACGGCGCACCTCCTTCAGCTTACGCAGGAATTTCTGCTCTTACCGCTTGCTGCAAATATCCCAATGCAAAAGCGCCGATGTCTCAGTATCGCACAACCCGAAGCACCGTTTCTTTAATATCCTGCGGCTGTACGAGAATCGCATTCTCTAAGGTTTTGGCAAAGCCAATCGGACAGTCCTTGGATGCCACCCGCAGCACGGGAGCATCCAGGTACTGGAACATTTCCTCGCTAATGGCTGAGGCAATTTCTCCACCCCAACCACCGGTGTAAGGATGTTCGTGGGCAATCACCACGCGATTGGTTTTCTGTACCGAAGCATACACGGTCTTCTTATCCCACGGCCGCAGTGACCGCAAATCGATTACCTCGACCGAAATTCCTTCTTCTTTTTCCAGCTCCTCTGCAACCTGAAGACTCCAGATCAAAGCAGTCCCATAGCTGACCAGCGTCACATCCGTTCCGGGACGTCGAATTTTTGCTTTGCCAAACGGGATCAGCACATCCTTATGCGGAACCTTCGCCTCCGTGGCGCGATGATTGTACAGGAACTTCGGTTCCAGATACACCGTCACGCCGCGGGCGCGCAGTGCGTGTCGCATCAACCCGATGGCATCATCAGCGAAGGTCGGATACACCACGCGGGCACCGGGGAGATGGGTAAAGATCGCATCCAGACTCTGAGAATGGTACAACCCGCCCTGGATATAGCCACCGCTTGCCAGCCGAATCACCACATTCGGAACGTACTGTCCTTTTGTTCGCCAGTATTCGTGGGTACATTCAATGTATTGCTCCATTGCGGGCCAGAAGTAATCCGCAAACTGCGCTCCTTCGATCACCACGTGAATGTCCTCCCGATACCGGCACATCCCATTTGCCGTCCCGACAATGGTATCTTCAGCGATGGGTGCATTGAAGACGCGTTCCGGACCAAATTCATCGAGCATTCCCTCGCAAACCTTGAAAATCCCCTGCTTTTTCTTCGACGCTACATCCTGTCCCCACAAAAATGTGTTCGGATTGCGTCGGAATTCCTCTTTCATCGCCCAATTGATTGCCTGCCGCAGCCGCAGCACCGGGGCATCTGGATCGGGCTGCAACCGGTATTCTGAATCATCTTCATACGGCACCACATCATCCGGGATAATGTATTCTTTCCACGATTCCGGTGCTGGATCCGGCATCTTCTCTACTTTCGCTGCCGTTTCTTCAATCAGTTTGAGATTTTCCTGCTCAATCTGCTCCAATTCCTCTTCCGTAAAAATTTCGTACGCCAGCATCGTGGCTCGAAAGCGTGCGACCGGATCGCGCCGCTTCATCTCTTCGATTTCTTCCGGCGTCCGGTACAACAGATGATCATCGGAATTTGAATGCGATCCCTGTCGATCACACTCTGCATGCACCATCGCCGGACCTCGCCCGGAGAGCACGTACTCGCGAGCTTTTTGCATTGCCCGATAGGAATCAAACGGATCGCGACCATCACACTCAATGACCATCAAATGCCGAAACGAACGGAATTTACTGGCAACGTTCGGTGAGGGACTTTGCACCTCAACCGGCACCGAAATACCAAAGTGGTTGTTTTGAATCACAAAAATCACCGGCAACACTTCTGTACACGCAGCATTCACGGCTTCGTAAAAATACCCTTCTGCCGTACCAGACTCCCCACTGGAATAAATCGCAATTTCATCGCCCCCGTACTTCTTAATGGCTCGCGCAACACCTACGGCGTGCAACCCGTGGTTTGCCACGCAGGAAGAGACATTCTGAATCCGAATCGAAGGCTTTGCAAAGTGGTTGCTCATATGCCGCCCGCCACCGGCAACATCGGCATCTTTACTGAGCCCATTGAGCAAAATTTCCTCGACGGTAATACCGCCAGCCAGACAGGTCAACATATCTCGATAGTAAGGGAACAGGAAATCCTTTTTCGGTCGGAAAGTCAATCCGATCGCTAACTGAATCCCATCATGTCCGGCATACGGGGCGTGGTAGGACCATCCCATCGCTTTTTTCAGATAGGTCGCTGCCCGCTCATCCAGCTTGCGTCCCAGATGCAGCAATCGATACCATTTTGCAAGTGTCTCTTTATCAAACCCCGTGGGATCAAACAATCCCGCTAAATGCGAAAATTGCGCAGCAATCTTTTTGTTGAGTTTGTACACTGGTCCTTCTGTCTTCCCTGGTTCCTGTGCTTTTTTCGCTACCGACCGCTTTTGCTTTTCCTGCGTTGCCTGTTTCTTCGGTTTTGCCTGCTTCCTCGCCGCTTTCTGCTGCTTTTTCGCTGTCCTTGCCATCGTTATCCCTTTCTACTCTATGGAACTCTCACTTACCCCATTTGGCATTTTGCAAAGTTACGGCAATTTCCGGAAACGATCAGTGCACGGTTTTGTTTCTCCTTCTCACAGCCTCTGTTATGGTTCCCTGAGCTCCTTCCAGAGGTTTTCGCTCAGTTTCTGCAACTTTCCTAAATTCGCAAGAAACCGAAGGGAGAACCGATGGCAAAAGTGTCATTTTTTGATCGATTGGGCTTGTACCCGCAGGAACAGCGGGAAGATTTCGCCCAGCAGTTCCTGCCCGGCACGAAAAAACGTCAAATCGTGGACTATCTTCTGCACCTGTTGGATCGCAAAGAAGGATACTCGCATCGTAAAGCAGTTGAGCACATTTATGGTCTCACCGCCTCGGATCCCTCTTACCGTCGGTGCTATCAATCCTACATTCACCTGCTCAAAAGTATTGAGCAGCGATTTGAGGACTGGGAAAACTGGGGGAAGGGAAACCGAATAGCCAATACGCACGATACACAACTGCCGTGGGAGAAGTTGCTCAGCGAAGAAGAGCGCCTATTTTACCAGGCACGGTACTGGTACTCACAGGGCAACGTGGAACAAGCCCTGCAATTGCTGGAGCCACTGCTGCTCAAAGCCGCAACTGAGAAAGAACCGGTCGATGAATTGTTGTTTGGCGCAGCGTATGAACTCTACCTGATGCTGTTCGACAGTCGCCAGGGCGGAATGGTGCGGGAGCGACCGCTTTTTACCGAAAAAGGGGAATTCCTGACCCGACTGTTACTGCGTTCACTCTGGATTTTTGTTTACGAAAACGCGATTCGTCTTCGCTTTCGCCCGACAGAAAAGCACCTGCAAGCAGTACTAACTGAAATGGAGCATTTTGCCCGATTACCCCGCTTTGCTAAATGGCAACCTGTCATCCGCTACTTCCAGCGACTGCTGAATGCCATCGCTGCCTTTTCGAGAATGGAAAGATCCAAAATTGCGGAAAACTACCAGACACCGCTACCGCATCCCGAAGAACTTTCCGCCCCCTATCCCTTAAGCTTTTTTTCCACTTCACCCAATGATCCGGCAACTGTATACCAGAATTTTTTAGATCGTGCTCAGGATGCTCTGCACAGCGATCTGGCGCTGGAAGCGTACGAACTGTTTCATCAGGCGATCGCTTTTATGCCACCGACAGTCGATCCCGGCGTTCTCCTCTACGCCTACGCTCAACTTATTCGGACGATGTTTTCAACGCTCCGATTTGACGACCTGGCTGATTCCATTGCGCAATATCGACGGCTGGCACATCAATATCACCATCCTTTCCACCAGGCACTGGCGGATGTCTATGAAGTCCGCTATGCGCTGTTCCAGCCTGACCCGCAGCTTTCTGCTGCTGAAATGCTTCAACGGTTAGAGCAAATGAGCGTTGTATTGGGAAAAAACTTCCAGGGGCAGCTCAGCTTACTCCGGATTCAGGCAAAAGTGGCTTTCCGATTTGAAGATGCGCAACTGCTGGAAACGATCTTTGAACAGGTTCAGGATCGACGGTTCCGGATCATCCATCACAAAATTGTTAAAGACTTCATCCGGCTTCTCTACTACGCCTATCAACAACTCCACTATTCGCAGCAGCGCCGCAGCGCTTACGTCCGCAAACTCTGGAGATCCTTTCGAACAATCAACATTGGAGAATCACAGTTCAAGTCCTTCTTAATCGAGTGGATCGAACGATTCGTTCCCGCTCGTGTTCTGGGCAATAACCAGTAGCTTGCTAAACGCTGCTGGGGCAAACTGATCTCCATAGCCCCCTATGCACTTCCCTGTTGATTCTACACTTAAAAGACCAAACTCGCAACAATCCTGTGTTTCCTGAGCAGCACCCTCACTTCGACAACGGGGCGGAAAATCGTCCCCGGACTTTCACTGAGGCTACATTTGCAGCGCCACTGGAAATCGTACCAGAGACCGTTCCTTCCACCAGATCGCCCAAATTGTTTCCCCAGCGTTCCACGACCGTCATCCCTTCTTGTGAGCGCAGGAACACCGGCTCGCCGCCCGTACGCGGTAGCAGCAAGAGGCGGAACGCCTGTGGTTGTTGCCACCAAACCGTATCAATACCAGGATCGTAGGGTAATTGAAGCTGCACAATGGCAGATCGAAAATCAAGATCCTCGGCGATCGGTCCGCCGATTGAAATGTACAGAGAATCGCCCGCTTTCTGTGCTACTGCCTGCACACTATCAGGATCCAGCCGCACCATCACATTCTCGAACGTACCACCATTGAGCCACAGGACATTCTCCCCGACGCCGGTCTGTTCACGTCCCTGTCCCCGGTCCGGCAGACGCCACGCATTGGCACTCCCCGCCGATACCTGCACGATGTGTCCCTGTTGTCCCACATTTGCAAAGGTGCCGGTAAAAGTTACGACCACAAAATCTCCCGACCATCCATATTGCGCAATGTGCACGATTCCGTTAATCGCTCGAAACCAGCGATCTTGCGAATTGCCCAGCACAAGAAAAATCTGCGCCTGTTCAGCACTTACGGCGTAATCTCCTGTCCCATTGCTATCAACGCTGATGAGCGCTGCCGGCTGAGAAGGCGGTGGCTGCGAGGGCTTCCATTGCCACCATTGTGCAAAGTTGGCGGTATCCTGCGCCAGTAGTATCAGCGTCTGGTTGCTATCCCGGTGATACTGCGCCAATGCAGCGGAGAAATCGATGGATTGGTTTTCCTCTCCATCCACAACCACCACTCTGCCGCTGCCGGGCAAAGAATCGTTGCGGTCCCCTCCCGATGGCGACGTGCTCTTTTGACACGCTCCGATGATCACAACGCCAATAACAAGCAAGGGAAGTTTCCGGTTCAAAATCGCTGCTGCCATTCTCCGCATAGTTTCCCAAAGTCCTACATTCTCTCCAGAGCGCTCAAAGCGACGCATAATCGAACCGTTCCATTGCACCATACTCCTGCCCAGCGCTCCCCGATTCCCGGTCACGCTCGCTATTTCTCCCTTTGAATTTTCCGGACAAAGGACGCTTGCTGTTCACTCACTTTTTGATATTTTCGCTGCTTTCTATGAACGGAACCGTGGCGCGTATGAGCATAGCAATACTCCCAGGTCAACGTTTCCCGCTGGGCATTTCCGTACTGATTCTTGCCAGCGTTGCAGCGCTGCTCATCCTCCTGCCTGCTCGCGATCTTCCCTTTGTGCTGGCTGCTATCGGTGGATGCGCCGTGGTCTGCCTGATGATCTGGAAACCTTCTGCCTGGGTTATTGTTTTTGTTCTGTCTCTTCCGTACTGGCTGCTAACGGAAACAGATCCGGAACTTCGGTTTGACGAAATCCTCGTTGCCGCTTTCTACCTCCTCAGTGTCCTGGTCTGGTTCGGTAAGGCGCTGGTTGCCCGACAGCGGATTGTGCATAATGAAATCGATGCCGGGATCCTCCTGTTCTTTGCACTTGGTACCCTGCCAAACTTCTTCATTGCCTTGCTCAATGACGTTGAACCACTCCGCTGGATCCGTACCTGGAGCCTGCTGGCAACGATGCTGCTGTATTTTCCCCTGAGAGATTTTCTACGCACCTCCAGACAACGGCACTGGTTCCTTGTCGGTTTGCTGATCCTTGCGCTAATCGCCGCAGCGAAAACCGCGTATCAGTACTGGCTTGCGACCCAGAATATCGTGTACGCATACGAAGTGATTGCCTCACGCGTGGTGATCAATGCTTTTCTCTTCCTGGGTGCTTCAGTGTTAACCCTGATAGCAGCTTTGCTGCTGGATCGGTGGAGCGCAAAAATTCCGCTCTTCCTTGCCCAGACTATTTCTACCATAGCCTTGATTGTTTCCTTTTTCCGGGGATTCTGGATTGCTTTCTTCTTTACCGCGCTCCTGCTGTTCTGGTATTTGCCAAAGCAGCGCAAATGGCAGTTAATTGCTCTGAGCAGCCTGGCAGCGATCATCGCCATCGCCATTTTCGCCCTGTTCTTCAAAAGCTATATGGACATTGCTCTCCAGATGCTCGAATATCGATTTGCCAGTATCGGGAGCGGAACCCAGGACATTTCGCTGCAAGCTCGCCTATCGGAAACAGCGGTGGTTTTAGATCTGATCGGACAAAATCCCCTGGGCGGCTACGGACTGGGCTCCACGTTCACGTACTACTCCCCCATTCACCGATACCATCAGCATACTCCGTACATCCACAACACATACCTGTACCTCAGCTTCACGTTTGGCATCCCCTTAGCTCTGGTGTTTGTTCTGACCCTTCTCACCGCCATTCGCCGCGGGATTCAGTGGAGTAAACGTCCGATTTCCACTGAAACCAGAATCTATCTGCTGGGCGCCAGCCTGCTTTTGTTTGGACTGATGATCACGGCTCTCACTTTCTGCATCCTGTACCAGCGGGATTCTCTGCTGATGATTGCAACGGCGTTGCTCCTCCTATCGTGGGGACTGGAGCAGGCAGGGTATCGCTGGACGCTGCGCAAACCGGATTAACCGGATTCTTAAACGCCGCGGCTTCGCTGTTTTCCTCTACTGGTGTGAATTTTCTACGCCTTTGCTGTAATCTTGCCCATTTTTCACCAGAATTTGCCGACAATATAAAGCGGCATATTGTTTGCAGATAAAACGGTGGCAGGGCAATGAAACGAAAAATTGCGGTTGGTCTCTCGTACGATGCTGACAAAGACCCGGCGCCGAAAATTGTTGCAAAAGGCTTCGGGGAGTTTGCAGAAAAAATTATTGCAGCAGCCCGGGATGCGGGCGTGCCGATAGAAGAAAATGCGCAACTGGCAGCACTACTGGCACGGGGAAACATTTTCGATTACATCCCGGCAACCGTCTTCGAAGCTGTTGCGGAAATCTTAGCGTACATCTACTTGCTGGACACAGAACAGGAAGCACGAAAGGAGTCACAGTCATAGAGCGAAGGGAATCGGATGTTATGGACACTGTACACTGCTGCGCTGGGAATGCTGCCCCAGCAAACTCGCTTAAAAATTCTGGCAAACAACATTGCCAATGCGGAAACGGCTGGCTATAAGCGCATTGGAACATTCCAGCACGCAGTGATTGAAGCCCAGCAGAATCTTCGCAACGTTCCGGGACAGGCAGAACCGGAAGATAATCTGATCAATCGTTACTACGACTTTACTCTGGGAGATGCCCGATATACCGGGAATCCACTGGATCTGTACCTCCACACCGATGGTTTTTTCCAGGTAAGTGATGCCGAAGGGAACCTGTTCCTGACTCGCTCCGGACGATTCACTATCGATGCTGAAGGGTACTTGCGAACAGTGGATGGCAAATACGTAATGGGAAGAGGCGGTGCTATCCGGGTGCTTTCGGAAATTCCAGAGGTTCGCGCTGGGAGTAATCCGGAACTTTCCCGACGTATTCGCGTCACCCGATATGGCGAGATTTACAGAGGGGAAACCTTCATTGATGCGCTATCGATCATCAAAGTCGACAATCCCCAAACGCTCCAGCGTACCAGCGGCGTGCTTTTTCGCCCTACGGCAAACACGCAACTTCAGCAGCTTCCCAACGAGGATGTCCAGATCCAGCAGGGATTTATCGAGCGATCGAACGTATCGCTGGTCGATGAAATGGTGCAACTGATTACCATCCAGCGAGCATTTGAACTGGGACAACGAGTGATCCGCTTGAATGATGCAACCTTAGGACGAAGCATTGATATTGCACGATTCCTGTAAGCGATAAACAACGAAAGGAGAAGAAGAATGGAACAGAGTTTACGCACCGCCGCAACAGGGATGTCCGGGCAGCAGCGGGTAATGGAAATTATCGCACACAACATTGCCAACATCAACACGATCGGGTACAAGCGGGTACGCCCGGAATTTCAGGATCTGCTTTACGAAACGATTCGTCCCACCAGCGGACTGGTGGAGATTGGAACCGAGCCTCAAAACCCCATTCAAATCGGGCGCGGGACAACACTGACCGCAACGACGCGGGAGTTTATGCAGGGTGATCTGAAAGAGACCGGAAATCCTTTCGATCTGGCGATCAACGGTGAGGTATTCTTTATGATTCGCCTCCCCGACAACACCATCGCCTACACGCGTGATGGCTCTTTTAAACTGGATGCGGACGGCAACCTCATTACCACGCAGGGATACATCGTGGAGCCGGGCATCACCATCCCCGATGATGTGCAGGAAGTTCGCATTGGTCGGGATGGCGTGGTGAACATTCTCCGTTACGGCTCCACCGAGTTTGAAGAAATTGGCCAACTGGAGCTGGCACGTTTCATCAACCCGGCGGGCTTAAAAGGCATTGGGGATAACCTCTTTACGGAAACGCCCGCTTCGGGACGCCCCATCATTGAACCTGCTGGCAGCGCCAATATGGGGAAAGTGCTGCAGGGCTTTCTGGAAGAATCGAATGTCGAGCTGGTGGAAGAAATGATCAATATGATTCAATCGCAGCGTGGATTTGAACTGAATGCAAAGGTCATCCGGACTACAGAAGATATGATCGCAACAGCCGTAAACCTCAAACGATAATCAAATGCAACGTCTTTTGGTCATCGGGCTGGGCCTGATAAGCTGGTGGAACGCTACTTCCATTGTTTCCGCTCAGCAGGCAATTTTTTCCGCCGAACGGCTCGTAGCAGCCGCAACAGTGCATCTGCAAAGGCAATTTCCCTTCCCCATTGTTGCTGAACCAACGCAGCCTCTATCCGATGTGGAATTCCGGACAACAACCGTACACGCAGAATTTGAATATCTTCCCCGCTCGACACGCCGTGCTTTCCATACGATCCGCATCACTTTCTTCTGCGATGGATCTCCCTGTCGGGAATTACTCGTGCCTTTCAAAGTGCAAAAAAAGATCGCTATTCCCAGAGCAAAGCGCGATTTGCCCAGCGGCACAATCCTCCAGCCCGCCGACGTTGAATGGGACACTGCCATCGTCGCACTGGATACGCCCGGTTTAGCTGCTGACGACGTGGTCGGCTACCGCTTAACTCGTTCCATTACTGCTGGTAGCCGGATCGACACCAAAGATCTGCAACACCCAGAAACACTGAGTGCGGGTTCCACCGTGCAGATTATCGTTCGAACTCCCCACGTTCTCATTCGAACGACCGGAAAACTCCTTGAAGCAGCCGTGCCGGGCAAAGAGGTTCGAGTCATCCCCAAAAGTGGACGTGCTGCTATCCGGGGTATGTACAAAGGCAATGGGATTGTCGAAATACAATGAGCAGAAAAATGAAACGCTTTTCTTTGCTGTTGTTGTTCGGACTTTTATTCAACCTCCCGCCATTGACAGCGCAAATGCAAAGTTATTCACAGCGCTCCCTTTTTTCCGACTATAAAGCCGCAAAAGTTGGTGACATTGTAACCATCCTGATCGTCGAGCAGGTGCAGGCTGCTAACGCAGCGAATACGCGGGAAGGAACTGATTCACAGATCGGCGCTACGGCACAGGCAGGACTGACGGGCACCACCGTCCAGCCAACGGCAACGATTCGCACGGTGGACGAACTGACCGGGATCGGTGAAACCAATCGTCGTGAAACCATCCGTGCCCGCTTGTCCGCTCAGGTGATTGCTGTCGACAGCAACGGAAATTTGAAGATCCAGGGCAAGCGGACGACAAAGATCAATGGCGAGACGCAAACAATTACCCTCACGGGCATTATCCGCCCGGCGGATCTTTCTGCTGACAATACGGTGTACTCAACCAAAATTGCGAATATGGTACTTACGATTGAAGGCGACGGGATTGTCAGCGAAACAAAAGAACCGGGTTTGATTACAAAGTTCCTGCGCATTTTGTTTTAAACAACGCTATACACTGCTATGAAACGGCAATGGTTTTTCTCGCTGCTAAGGATGCCTCTGAAACGAATGCTCAAAGCAAACCCGCAGCAACGATGGTTTTCCACGATGCTAATGATAAGTCTGGCACTCAGCAGCATATTGCCGGTGTGGAGCTCGCGGATTAAAGATATTGCCCGCATTGAGCGACCACGCAGCGTTCAGATTATCGGCTACGGGTTAGTGACTGGACTGAATAATTCCGGAGACTCCCGCCGTTCAACTTTTACGCTTCAATCAGTCGTGAGTATGCTGAAACGCTTCGGCGTGACCGTTCCCCGGTTTAATCTGCGGCTACGCAATGTTGCGGCGGTTATGGTCACTGCAACGATCGACCCCTTTATGCCGGTTGGAACTCGCTTCGACGTTCGCGTCTCCTCCCTTGGTGATGCCCGGTCGTTGCAGGGGGGCGTCTTGCTGCTCACGCCGCTGGTAGCAGAAGACGGGACGGTCTATGCCACCGCGCAGGGTCCGCTCACCGTCGGAGGATTTCAAATCGAAGCGGCCGGCTCAATGGTGGCAAAAAATATGGTCAATACTGCAATTGTGGTCAATGGTGGCATCCTGGAGAAAGCGCTTCCCTCCGATTTTGTAACAAACAACAAAGTACGCATCATTCTCAATGAACCGGACTTTACCACGGCTGCCCGCATTGCTGAAGTCATCAATGCAACGCCCAACTTCACTGACGCCGCTAATGCAATCGATGCCCGAACGGTCGAAGTCCAGTTGCCCGATAATCTCTCGACCAATCAGATCATTGCCCGTATCGCCCAACTGGAGTCACTGCAGGTAACGCCCGATCCACCGGCTCGCGTCGTGATCAACGAACGCACTGGAACCGTTGTCGTTGGTGGTAATGTCCAATTGCTGCCCGCTGTTATTGCTCATGGAGGCTTAGAAATTCGAATCCAGTTAGAACGCATCGCCGTCCCCCCTCCACCATTTACTATTGCAGAAACCAAGGTTTTAGAGCGGGCAACGCTTCAGGCACTGGAAGAGTATCGAGCAGCCACGCCGATTGAAGGAGCTGCCACTGTCCAGGAAATTGCTGATGCCCTGAATAAGCTGAAAGTTACGCCGCGGGATCTCATCGCCATCTTTCAGGCGCTCAAAAAAGCGGGCGTACTGCAAGCTGAACTTATCGTCGAATAATGGAAGCGGCTTTTCTCCATACCGCTTCTCTCTCCTCTATACCCGCAGCCACACAACTTGAAACGCATCAATTGCAGCAATTGATCACAAAAAAATCTTCTCTTTCACCAGAGGAAAAAGTAGCGTACTGGAAAACGGCTCAGGGTTTTGAATCGATTTTTCTCTATATGCTTCTCAAAGAGATGCGCAAGACTGTGCCCACGTCCACTCCGCTGTTAGGCGGCGGCATTCTCAACACGTTTGCTGACCTGCAACTTGCCCAGCAACTGGGTAAGGCGGGGCAATTTGGTATCGCTCCACTGGCGTATGAATATTTTGCCCAGGAACCTTACAATCCTGCTACCATTACTCAGGCACTTCAGCAGATCCAGCAGGCATCAGCAAAGCAACCTGCTCCCCACCTGCAATCTACTACATCCTCACCGATGAAATCGTCGAATGCTACGGACACGCCAGCATCCGGAAAGCCTGATAGCGTCCCTCCTGCTGAACCCGAGCCCATAGCCGGTAGACCGCCGCAGCAATCGCCCGATGCCCAATCTTCTCCATCTTTCCCAAATTCCCCTGCTCCATCTGCTCCGATTGACGCCTCACTGTTTGCGAAGCTCCACGCTCCCGATGGTATTTCTCCCATCGCGCAAGAAGTGCTCCGCTATCACCAGCAAGTTGCACCATACCTTTCCATCATCCAGCGTGCTGCGCAGCGCTGGCATTTTGATCCTGCGCTCCTCAAAGCCATCATCATTGCGGAATCCGGCGGCAACCCGCGTGCAATTTCACCGGCTGGCGCCAAAGGACTTATGCAACTGATGGATCAAACGGCACAATTGCTTGGTGTTCAGGATCCTTTTGATCCAGAAGAAAACATTTTCGGTGGCACCCGATACCTTGCGCAGCTTCGGGATCGGTATGATAATCTGGAACTTGCGCTGGCTGCTTACAATGCTGGTCCGACGGCTGTCGACCGATACGGAGGAATTCCACCGTATCCGGAAACCCGACGCTATCTCCAGCGGATCTCCCATATTGCTTCGCTTCTCGGCTTTCCACTTTCCGCCTCCCCCGCCGCCCTCTAACGCCCACAGCGTTTTTCACGATGCCTGCAATCTCCCCGCCGCTGCTCTGTTCGGCGCAGGGCTACGACAAACGGGAGTCTACGTCAATGTTGGAAAAACTTTGCAGCCTCCAGTGTACCTGCTGTGCACCCTCTTCGATCAAATACCGCTTCTTTGATTACTCGCAATAGATAATGCAACCGTCGCGGTACACCCCACCGCCTCAATCAGATACTGTTTCTCTGAGTGCTCAGGGCAACACAAAGAAAGGCAAAACCCGCTGATACGGAAGCTGGATAACCCGCACCCAATATGCTCCAGCAGGGAATGCAGGAAGTAACAGGCGGTGCCAGCCTGACTGTGCAGGTAACGACGCCCGGTACACCGTTGCCCCGGCAGTATTGACCACCATAACCTCAGCACGATAGTCCAGCGGGAGAAAGAGCCGGAGCTGCTGAGGATGCTCCACGTGGATGATAATTCCTCCAGTTGATGCCCACCCGATATCCTCTGGCTGCAATGCACACGTATCTTCTAAGATGAATTCACCCGCTCCGGTGGCAAGCTGAAGCTGATAATTCCCACGCACCGCGATAAAGACCGAACTGCTGTCGATAGTCAGCAAGGTTCGCTGACGAGGCGCAAGCAGGGCTCTCGCGGTCACAACGGCTATTGTTCCGGCTGTATCGGTCAGCGGCGAACCGGTCATCACAATGCGATAATACCCTGGCTGCTCTTCAACACCCTGGACGCTCCAGGTCGACGTCAAACTCCCCGGCTGGACGGCGGCAGGATAGAGCAATGTACCATCATATTCCAGTGCCAATGCAATCGAATCGATGCCCAGAGTATCTACCCCAGTTCCCCGGAAGGCAACTGGGATTGCAACCTCCTGATTGGGTTGCGCCCGTAACTGAGGCAGTGACAGGACTAAGGGTATGGGCTGGGGTACAACGTTTGACCGTCCTCTGCCCCGAATCGACACGGACGACGAAGTAATCGTACACCCAGTGGCGGGAAGTGCAACGGCAAAAAGTGCTATCTGCCGGGTCGCCGTTGTCACCGCCCGAAACTGCACTTCAACTGCTACCTCCTCCTGCGGTTGTACAACGGCAGGTAGCGGTGGCGTCGTGGAGAGGATCGAAAAAGGTGGAGCCACGCCGCCGATAGCAGTGACCATTAGTGGTGCATCTCCCGTATTCCGGAACAACACGGTCGTCGTTTGTGCCTGGCCCATCGGTAGCGTTCCAAAATCAAAACTACTTGCCAGGGGCTGAATCGCCGCCTGCCGTGCCCGCCCTCGCAGCACAACGGTACGGACAATGGAGCACGGTTGCACAAGAATCCGCACCGTATCTTCCCACTCGCCGCTCCCTGGCGGCTGGAATGTAATCCGCACCGCTGCCGTTTCTCCCGGTGCAAGCGAAGCACCCGTCGGTGCATCGACGGCAAAAACAGACAGCGACTGTGCCAGCGTCACCGAATGCAGCACCAGTGACGCCGACGTCCCACTGCCAGTGTTCTGAAGTTGTACGACCGTATCGACAACCGTCGGCTGACACGGAAAGACAATGGTCGGAAACTCGATCTCTGCAACTGACACTCCCAGACTGACTCCCTGCTTGACACCTCGCAACGGAATGCGAAGCTGTTGATGGCAAACCGCTTCGCTCACAACGAACGTATCGACAAAAGTTCCTTCAGCCTGCGGTTGAAATACAATCCGTACTGTCCGCTCTTCACCCGGCTGGAGCGTATCTGCCAATGACGGAAAGACCTGGAAATGCGGCATCTGCACCGTTGCAGTTATGTACAGCGGCACCCCACCAGCGTTCCGAACGGTTACCGCCGTATCCACGGAGGTTTCGCAGCCAGTTAGCAACGGAAACTCCACGCCATCCCACAGTGGAAGGATTTCTATCTGGGGTGTGACACTCCTGCCCGATACGGTCAACACCAGCGTCCCCTGACACTCAGCTGTCTCGTAGGCAATGCCAATGTCGCGGGTAAAGACTCCGTCGGTGCTCGGTGCAAAACGAATACGCAGCACCAAGGA
Organism: Candidatus Kapaibacterium sp.; assembly: GCA_026996895.1. Taxonomy (GTDB): domain Bacteria; phylum Bacteroidota; class Ignavibacteria; order Kapaibacteriales; family WFXC01; genus WFXC01. The sequence continues at coordinate 6,906 of JALWJX010000010.1, read as the reverse complement.
GTCGCCGGGAATACGGAACTGTGGGAAAGTAGTAGGGCTGACTAATTGGAATGGATCTGCCAGCATAACGCTATCGAACCGTACGGTAGCGGTGCCATAGTTGTAAATCACGACCACCGTGTCGACAAAGGGCTGCGCACACCGCGCCAATGGCGGAAACTGAATGGTGCTGGCTGAAAGCTGCAAATCGCTCTGCTCTTTTCGTCCCCTGACAATGAGTTGCTGCTGCACACCACACGGGGCTGCAACGAAGGTGATCGTATCCAGATACAATCCTGCTGCCGGCGGTGCAAATCGAACCGTTATAACGGTATCTCGTCCGGGAGGAATCGCAACCACTGCTGGAACGATGGCAAAAGCCGATGGGACGATAGCGGTAACCGTGACTGTATCACTTCCGACATTCTGCAACGCCACTGCTAAGGATTTCTCAGATTCGCACTCACCCAATGCTCCAAAATCAATAGAATCCTGCGATAGCTGGTATTGCACATCCCAATACCGGGCTCGAATCACCTGACTCTGCCGCTGACATCCTTTCTCCGAGGTTACAACCACCCAATAATCACCAGGCTGCGTAACAGACAGTCGTTGCGTCGTATCTCCCGTATTCCACTGATAACGGTATCCCTGTCCAGCCGGCGCTTCCAGCACCAGCGTATCACCGGGACAAAATGCTGTCTTTCCACCAATAACTGTCACCGTGGTATCCGGCAGCGGATGGACCACGACTTCGACCCAATCTGACGTATCCTGGCATCCCGTTGTCTTGTTCCGCACGACAACACGATAGCGTCCGGGCTGGAAAACCGTAATGTGCTGGCTCCGCGCACCGCCGGGAATCCAGACGTATTCATACAGATCCTGGCTCGATGTTGGCGACGCCTGAAGCTGGACTGATTCTCCTGCACACAGTTCAACGACTCCATTCGGCGTGATACTGGCTTCTGGCAATGGAAATACAATCACTCGAATGGTATCCTCTGCTTCGCACCCCTCCACAGTATCTCTGGCTGTCACCTTAATTCGATATGTCCCCGTCTTCCTCGCATAAAACCACGGTTCAAAAGCAGCCGAATCGGAAAACCACGTTGGCGGATCCCAATGAAAGCGCAAATTACTGCCAGAAGCCCGAATCTCCATTTTGATCGAATCTCCCAGGCACAGCAGTAGCGGATCTTCCAGCTCAATTTCAACGTCCGGTGATGCAATCACCCGGAACTGGATCATAGCAGTATCGCTCCAGCAACCATCTCGCTCCACGACCAGTTTTACCTGCTTGATGCCCGGTGTGCTGAACGTAATTCCCGAAGGCGCCGGGAAGGTGCTGGTCGACACCGAGGCATCAGCTCCAAAGAACCACCGGTACTGAATGTTATCAGATGGCGTTACGGTCGCTGTAAAGTCATACCGATGGGTATTGAAACATTGATCCTGCACGGGTTGGATCGTCACTTCCGGGCGAGGCTTCACCGTGATCGCTACTGATTCACTGGTATCCGAACAGCCATTGGGTGTGATCACAACAACTGAGTAGCTCCCTGCGGTTGTGGCAACAAAAGCTGGATCTGTCGTCTGTTGTACCATCGTACCATTGTGATACCACCGGTACTGATAGCCCGTTCCCTGGGGCATAGCGTTCAGGATCGCGGTCTCCCCGTCGCAAATTTCCGTTGCCGTTGCCTGTAACTGCGCCGTGCCGGGAAATTGAGGAGTGACGAACTCTTCTGCAAATGCCGTTTCATTATACGCTCGCCCCCGCGCCCGATGGTATCCATTGCCACGCTGCTGGTCAGTGCCAAAACGATAGGCATACACTCGATAAAACAGGGTATCGCCGCACAACAGCGGCTGCGCAAGATGATCGGTGTAGCTGGTCTGTTGCGACGAATTAATGGTGGCAATCACCATAGCATTTCCGATGGTGTTCCCTACATCGTACGTACGTCCATCGCCGGGATGGGCAGTGATGGGCTGCTGACTGCGCAAAATAATGTATCCCTGAACACCATCGTTCGGATATGGATCAACAGCAGCATTCCAGTTAAGCGTCACTTCGGTTGCCTGCGAATTCAATTGCAGCGTTAAACTGGGATTATGCCACTCCGGCTGGCGCAGCGATTGCCAGAACTGCAAATTCGCTCCGTTGTTGTTCGGTAGTCCTTGCGTATCCTCAAATGCAAACTGAGTCTTGCCAGCATTATGCCCGCCAGTAAAATCCGCCAGTGACCCGCCAGGATTGACAGAGATCCCTCCATTATTTACACAAGTACCCGGATGATTAAGCTTTGGAAACGGCATCGATTGGAAATAGGAACCCGGATTGGGTTTATGTCCCAGCCCATGCACATGATTGCCCTGTGCATCCAGAATTTCCAGAATATCACCGCCCTGTGCAATATTGAGCGCTACATTTCCCCACGGGAAACTATGGTTGTATTGAATTGCTTCAAAATAATCACCAGCATTCGTATCAATTGCGCGAAGTTCTAAGAACCCATCCGAAGCATCCGTATCAACGGTGGAAGCATCTCGATGGTGAATAACGATGATCGTTCCACGCCGCACGTGCTGCCATAACGGCACATTCGCGAAACGAACCCCTCCCTGCCGCGCCGTCTGCCCTGCGTTGTTGTCCGTCAGCACATATCCTCGAAGATCAACATTGTCCTGGACAACCAGCAGTTCTGTCCACTCCTGGGCTGGTCCCGACTTATTTTTGTACTCACTTACTACAATGGTCTGAGCTGAAAGGACAGCTACCCACGAAAAGAGAAGCAACTGCCACATCCATAGGAGCTGCTGCCGCATCGACTTCTGCGCCTCGCCAACGGTTTCTGATTTCAACAGCGCGCCCGGCAGGATTCGAACCTGCGACCTGCGGATTAGAAGTCCGCTGCTCTATCCTGCTGAGCTACGGGCGCTTATTTTCCAAAAGCCAGACCAGCACTCAACGAAACAATGCTTTTTACTGGCTCATCTGACGAACGACCGATCAAATTTGATGCCCATACACCCAACCGGACATCGATGATAAATAGTTTGGCGTTCAAATCAACACCGATTCCTCCTCCCGCACCAACGCGGTTATACGTCGGCTCTGTATCAATGGGCAACACTGGCGGCGCTCCCTCAATATCGAGCGCTATCTCCGTATTGGTAAACGTATAGGTGTAGAGCGCTTCAGCGTAAACGAATATGCCCAGAATCTTCCGGAAAATGGTATACTCAACGCCAAAGCCAACCGGGACGATATTGAGCACTGTGCGTAACTCCCCAATCTGATTTCCCATAGGATCCAGCAATGCAGTCGTTAAATCCGGAAAGCGATGTAATCCCCCAGTGGCAGTAAATTGAATCTCGTCGCTGAGCCGAAGCCAGTAGCGAAGCTGTGCATGATAGCCAACGGAAAGTCCCTGTTCTATCAAATCCTTAATCTCCGATCCTGTTTCCGGTACTCTCGAAGGAAAAACATCGCCTACATTGTTATCAGGGATTGAAACTCCGCCAAAAAAGCCAATGCCCTGTGCCAGCATCAAAACAGGAAAGCTCCATATCCAGATTCCCAGCCACCAACCTCGTTTCATTGCTCTGATCCTTTCCAGTTTATGAAGAGAATCCCTGTTTTTTCAGCAACCGATACAATTGGGCCCGGGCACGAAATAACTGCGCCTTTACCGTGCCCAATGGCAATTGCAACCGCTCGGCTATTTCCTGATATTCCAGTTCCTCAAAATGTCGTAGATAAATAACACGCCGATAATGTTCTGGTAACTGCTCAATAGCTTTATGCAGCAATTGATGGCGTTCTTTGCGCTGCAGTTGTTCATCAGGACGGTACGAAGAATCCGGAATCTCATACCGTTGCGTTTCCCGATCCTCACCCGCATAAAATCGCTCCAGCGACTGCGTTGGTAACTGCCGCTTTCGTAACACATCAATGCAATGGTTTGAAGCAATGCGGTAGACCCACGCAGCGAAGGGATGCGTCGGGGCATACCGCTTTAGCGACGTAAATACTTTGAGCAAAACATCCTGCAAAACATCCTCTTCGATATCCGGATTTCGCAGCATTTTGCGAATAACACGCCGAATCAGCGGGGCATACTGTTTCTGCAACTCCGTATACGCTCGCTGATCACCTTCGATCGCCCGCTGTACTAAGGCATAATCTTCGGTATGCTGCTGCTGTTCCGCATCCGCCATTGCTTTCACCATTGAATTCCAACGCCCAGGCGGTGAATGAAAGATTGAACGCCAAACGCCAGAACTGCATAATCAATGCGATATCGATCCCACTGGATACCAAGTCCACCTGAAAAACCACTCCAGCCGCTCCGATGCTCCAGACGCATATTGACCCGCCGAAACTGGTTGTATCCAATGCGCAACCGCACTACTTTCCCAAAGTACCATTCGCCTCCAATCGCAATGCGATCGAACAGATCACTGAATTTCTGATACGCATCTGCCAGTTGAACCAACGCAACATTCAGCAACAATGGTAGCCCCCGGGGTTTATGGGATAGACCGATTCGCACATCGATCGGCAACGATTCTTCGACCGCCCCTGTAGCCGAAAGTTGCATCCCAACATTTCGAATTGCGAATCCAACGGTTGTTCGATGTCCCGGAACAAGATAGAGCAATCCTACGTCGACCGCAAGCGCCGTTGCAGCGTACCGTTCCAAAGTCGAAGCAATAAATTTGAGTCTGGCTCCATAGTAAAACAGCGTGTCCACTTCATTGCTATATCCCAGATGCAAAGCCAGATGTGAAGCACGAAAGCTGCCAAGAGGATTACCAGTTGCATCACTGCGCTCAAAAGCACCGTAATCCATATACTGAACCCCAACATCCGCAATTCCTGAAACATTAGAAAAAAGCTCCTGAACAGGAAATGAGGTTGCTACTAAACCCGCATTTATATCCAGCACATGCTTTTCAAATGTAAACTGCACCGCTTTCTGTGGCACCGTTGACAGAATTGCTGGATTGTAGAAGCTGTCTTCTACATTTCCAATCAATGCCACAGCAGCACCACCCAGAGCTGCCCCCCGAGTACCACTTTCCGCTCGCAGGAACGCGTAGAACACCGGTGGTGAAGTTTGTGCCGCCAGACTCCCCACAACAACCAGCACCATCCAGCAAGCAACCAAAAACTGACTAAACTGTTGCATGCTGACCTTCCAAAGCCTTTTGAACAGCATCCCAGAAAAACTGTGGAGGCTTCATCGCTCGACGCGCTTGTTTATCCACGAACAAATGCGTTGTAAACCCTTCTGCTAAACGTTGTTGCTCCCGCCATACAACATAATCCAGCCGGATCAATGCACGCCGGCGGGGCTGATACCGTGCCTCTATCTCTAACTCGTCGTCATAATATGCTGGATGAAAAAATTTGACCCCTAATTCCATCACCGGCAACAAAATGCCCTGCTCCTCCAGCGCCCGATAGGACACACCAATGCTCCGCAGCAACTCCGTCCGGGCTGCCTCAAAATATACCGGATAAACAGAATGATGGATGTACTGCATCATATCGGTTTCCGCATAGCGCGTCCGGATCGGGAGGCGAACAACCAGTACCTGGGACATTAGCTGCTGTGCCCACTTTTTTCTACAATAGCAAACAGCTCCAGCAATCGTTGCAAATCCTCCAGCGAGTAAAAAGAGATTTCGATACTTCCCCGATCCTTGGAACGCAGATGAATCTTTACCTGTGTGCCCAATACCTGGCGCAGTCGATCTTCGATTTCCTCCGCTGTTGCTTTTATCGTGGCATCCACCGATTGGCTACGCGACACCGCCTTCTTTTTGCCCTTTGCTTGCCCTAAAGGCGTATCGACGGTTGCCCCCTGCAACACCTGCCGCACCAATTGTTCCGTTTTCCGAACGGACAGTTCTTCCCGTAATACTCGCCGAAAAACCGCTAACTGTTGCTCCTTGTCCGGTAAAGAGAGAAGTGCTCGTGCGTGCCCCATCGATAATTTCCGACTGCGCAGAGCATCCAGAATTTCCTGCGGCAACTTGAGAAGTCGCAAAAAGTTCGCAACCGTTGCCCGATCTTTTCCCACTTTTTGAGCCACCTCTTCCTGCGTCAAATGACATTCTTCAATCAGCGATCGATAGCCCAGCGCAATTTCCACAGGATTTAAGTTCTCTCGCTGGATATTCTCAATCAATGCCAGTTCCAGCATCTCATTGTCGCTCTCCACATCGATGATATACGCCGGGATCTTTTCCAGCCCCAGCTCAATGGATGCTCGCACCCGCCGCTCCCCCGAAATCAACTCGTACCGATCTCCCTGACGACGTACCGTGATTGGCTGGATAATCCCTTTCTCACGAATTGAATTTTTTAAATCCTCCAGCGATTCCCGGTCAAATTCCTGACGTGGCTGATACGGATTCGGCTGGATTTTTTTCAGTTCAATGAGTGCCGTGATCCCTGTTGATCGCCCATCATCCTCCTGGACCGCTGACTTTTCAGGCTGGAATACGTCGACCGGCAAAAGAGCCCCTAATCCCTTGCCCAGTCCTGTATGTCGCTTGGATTTTGCCATCTTCATCCATTGTCTATTCTGTCACTGCTCCCTGCTTCCATGAGCGCACACAATGTTTCGTTTTTCATTCGGTTACTGTTACCGCAGTTTCTGCCTGACTCCGCTGCTGATGCTTTGCTATAATTTCGCTGGCTAACTCCAAATAGTCCCGCGCACCAACCGAAACAGCGTCGTACAGAAGAACCGGTTTTCCATAGCTGGGTGCTTCCGAGAGTCGAACATTACGATGGATCACTGTTTTACACGTTTTGTCACCCAAGTGCTTTCTAACTTCTTCAACCACCTGTCGGCTCAGCCGTAGACGGCTGTCAAACATCGTTAGCAAAATCCCCTCTATCTC
>JALWJX010000009.1 GCA_026996895.1 Candidatus Kapaibacterium sp. | reverse complement strand
CTGGTTCAATCGTGTCTACTGCCATTTCCGGTGCTTTTTCTCGCTGCAATGTTGCCTTTTCTCCGGGCGCTGGTTGCTTTTGCTGCTCGGAACCGCAGCCAAGCAGATACAAACCCAGCAAGAGCACTCCTGCGAGTATGCTCATCGTCCGAATTGCTCGTTGCATCCTCATCCCTCCCTTTTGTTATCGTATCACTTCGATCAGATCGGCAACAATGGCAGCCGCACCATAGCGACGAACGACCTTTCCGACGACGCCAACCTGAAAGCCCGCCATTTTCGCCAGCTTCTTTCCAGCATACGTGCCATCAGGATGAAACACCAGATACAGTTTCCCGCCGGCGACAATCCCCAGCAACTGTCCCCGCTCCACCAGATCCATTGCTTCTTGCTTCGATACCTTCCCCTCACCGCCGGTCACATAGTCGCCCACATTCACCACAACGCCAACAATGGGTTTGCCCTGGACAACGGGTTCAGCACGAGACGGCAAAGAGAAAAGTCCTATGCCAACGATCAAGACAAGGGCAATTCCGCCCACCACAATGCGCGCTCTCATTGATCTCCTCCGTCATTGTCCCTGGCTGTTCGAGCATACGGAACACCAGCTTCCTTCTGATACGAAACCTCGCACTCAACGTACCGATTCGGCTCGCTGCCCTGCAAAAAGGATCCGTTGACATATTTGACCAGCACCTTTGCGTAATGATTATCCGCCGTCCGCACAACCAGCACAATATTGCCGCTATACTGAGTCAGATCAATTTCCCGCTCAGCAAAGGTTTTTGCATTCAATGCTTCACTGTCAAACACATCATTCAGGGAATTCACATTGGTATAAACTTCCGCCGCAATTTCCGTTGCTCGAAGATTATCCGGCAACGATCGGTAATACTGCTTCAGCAACGTCGGCGATGCAATGATGAGCTTGTTATCACGGGTGTACAACCCCAGATCCCACTCCTGGCCACTGCTTGTTTTCAAATTCACCGGTCCTCCTTCGGTCGGATTATACAGATCCACGCCACTGCCAAACACGGAGGCAGATTCGTACATCCGAATGGGATTGCCCGTCGTCAGCTCCACAAACCGGGAGGCTGGCGACCACTGAATCTGTTTCGCCGGTCCTATGGTATCGGCTGTCTCACCTGCCACTTCGCACGTGTAAATCGTACCTTCCTGCAAGCCCGTTACCTGCACCTGCGTCCAACTGGCTGGCAGCAGCGTATCCAGCATCGTGACACCGCCCGGATTATATATCCGAACACGATACCCTGCAAATTCGGCTGCGGTGTAATCGGGCGAATGATCCCACTTCAGGGCAATCGTTGCAGAATCAACCGATGTCGCATACAGCGCTGCCGGAGGCTGTGGAACAAAGACCTGCTCCGGACCTGTTGTTGTTTCACATCCCTGGATCGCGATGGCAAGAGCAAGCACAACACCGATACTGAAAATTCCAATTCCTCGCATTGCAAACACCTTCTTTGTGGAACATCCTTACTTGACAACTTACAAAATTACCAAAACTTTGCAAGATAGCAGTCAAATCTCCATTTCGTAATTTCCATAGCTTACGCCTTCATAGGCTGTGGTTCTGCTTCGGACATGCTACATCGACTCATTTTAGAAAGCAAGTTCTCGCCAGCTTTTTTGTACAAACTCTCAGCGCAAAAACGCTCCATTTCGCCTTACGGCTGGTACACCAGCGGGATTACCATCCCACCGCGGGCAGAAACGATACGCAGCCAATACGTACCGGCTGGAAGCTGACCGAAGGACAAATGAAGCATTGTTTCCGGAGGTTGGAAAGTGGCAGTCCACCGGCGAAGGAGCTGTCCCGCAGTGTTTCGCAACTCACACCGGACTGTCTGGAACCCAGCGGTTGCAACAACTACCGCTATCTGATCCCTGGTTGGTTGGGGATAAACAGCCGTGACTGAAAAAGGCAGACGATAGACTCTTCGATGGGGATCGGGATAGCGAAACACCAGCATTCCATCAAAGGCGCGAGTATCAACCGCTTCGCCCCAGAATATGGATGTTGGCGCCCATCGAATGGGAACGTGATCCTGCAATCCCAAGCCCGGTATTCCCCGAAGGAAAAGCAGCGTTCCGGTGGAATCAAAATGTCCCCAAATCCGGAAAGCCAACCACCGCACTGTGTCAATCACTGTGTGCTCTAATATTTCAACGGTTCTGCCCGGTGATCGCACCGAAAGCGGCAGGAATCGATCGGCTGGCATCCAGAGTGCTGCCTCAAAAAACCGCTCATTGATGTACGGCGCATTCTCCATCATTTCATACTGAATCGGAATTTCAACCGTATCACGGGGATCAATGGTCATCGTGGGAATGCGTATGGTGCTGCGTGCCTGATAGGGGATCAGTTGCAGGACGGCACTCAGGTCACACGGCTCTCCCCGTAATGTGAAAACAGCCGTTCCGCCCGGCGCTGCTTCGAGTTTGACCAATGCTGTATCTCCCGGCGCAATAACCAGTGGCAACGGCGTTTGCAATGTGTAGACCGGTGGATCGATCGCTGCTTCCGTAAATCGAATTTCTTCCTCCGAAGCATTGATAATTGGCACTGTCTGCGAAGCAATTTCTGGAATAAAGGGCACTGTAGAAACCGCAAATTGGGCAGCAGGCAGAATACCCCGTCCGCGAATCCGGACGCTTTTCCTGAACTTCCCCTGATCTGCATAGTACACAAAAACGGTCACCTGATACTCCTTCGGCTTTGTGGGCGTAAAGGCAAAGGCGACAAAGAGCGTATCGCCCGGTAGCAGGGTCGTATCTTTGACTGTCGATACCAGCTCAATTGGTGCCTGATAGGGATTATACAATTGCAACCCATTGATTTTCAAAGGTTTGGGATCCAGATTCGCAACAATCGGCACCATACGCACTGTTCGTTCCCCAACACAAACGCTACCCAGAACCGTGTGCTGGGAATCAATTGCCATCGATCGATCGCGAACCGAAGCGAAAAAAGGAAGAACAAACTGGCGAGAACACGTAGCCAGGAACAGGGTATCCGCCACCGCTCCCGTATCCCGCGCAATATACCGAAGCACTACGGTACGACACGCTCCCGGCTGGAGAGTATCAGGAACTGCCGGTGAGAGCATCACAAACTTCTGGAAGCGTGTCCACTGCTGTTGCAACGGGATCGGTGCTTCTCCAACATTACAGATGGCGGCTGGCTCTTCCCACTGGACCGTATCTCCAAGATACAGCTCATCGACCGGCGGTACCAGTGTATCGGTTGCCAGCTTCGGCGGAACAATGCGCAGGTACTGCTCTACAACATCCTCTTCAGGATAGGAAAACACCCGTTTCCGGAGATTTTTCCACTGCCCTTCAGCAGAACTGAGCATAACAGGTGCCGCAGGGTGGAATTGAACATCTGTCAACCGGGTGGGATGTCCGGTATAATTGGTATACAACTGATCGGTCACCAGATCCCAGACAACGATCTGCGGAATGCCGGGAATGCCAGCCACCAGGAAACGACCGGTGGAGCTAAAGCTCAACCGCTGCACTTCGCTCCATTGCCGCCGCTGGATTTTGATTAACCGCAATTTCTGCCGATCCCACAAATGAATCGCCATACTGGGTGAACGGAGCAGCCCAACCGGTGTCGGGTACTCAGCAACGGCAAAAAACCGCCCGGTCGGATCCGCACCAATACGGCGCATACGCGGCGCGCCATAGAGGGGAACCTCTGCCAGCAATCGATAATCTTCCAGCGAGCGGATCTGGACACTGCCTAAAAGCAGCACGTACAGCTCTTTTTGTCGTTCATTGAGCACAAGATCCTCAATTGGTGCACCAACCACAACCTTGCGTCTGAAGATGCCGGTCGAGTCATAGATTAACAATGCAGCAAGGTTTGAAGGAGCACAGATCAGCTCCCGGGCAGTTGCATTGTACACCATCTGCTGAATGTGTACCCGATATGGAAGCTGCACCTGATGCACTGGATAGGGACTCTGCAGATCAAAGAATACCAGTGTATCGTGAAGGCTGTGTTTCGTCATCAATCGCTGCGCATTGGTATCGGGCCACCGGAATTGGGAGCGGAAGATGACAGCCACTCCCATTGGGACAAAGCTGGCAGCAATCACCTCCACTTTTTCCGGCTGGTAGTACTCCACCACCTCATACTCAACAACCCCCGTGTCTACCTCCAGTTTGCGTCGGAAACGCACGCTATCGATAGCAAAATCATAATCCCGAAGGCGCAGGCAGAGAAACTGCTGCCATATATCGGTAGTCCAGACGCCGACACAGCCGTTATCGTAAGCAGTCAGGAAATGTGCTCCTGTCCGGTCAAATTGAATTTGCAAAATGCCGGCAGTATCGGCTGGTAAATATTCCGCCTCTGCTTCCATCGCAGGTTGACGGACCCGGATCAGGAGGGAATCCGTAATGATGTCAGGCACGCTCCAAGTAATGCGATTGGTGTCATTGACCTTCTGGATCAACTGCCATCGGGCAGTATCGGACAGGCGATATTCGACAAACACGGGCAACTGAGGATTGGCTCCGTCCCATCGGATTGGATACTCCATACACGGCGTGTAAATCTCTCCTCCCGCAGGCTGCTGGAGCTGCAATCTGGGCTCGGCTGTCACCTGCGGTCGATTACCAAACAAGGGCAAAACGGCATAGAGTCCCTGCTCCGCATAGATCCATAATTCCGCCTGCTGTGGTTCTGATGACGGGGGAATAAACTCCAGATCGATCGGATACCGGAAGACTGGATAGGCAAGAACCGGAAAAATGGTATCGCCGGGCGCTAGGAAATTGCCCTTCCATCGAGCCCGGAAATACGGTGAGGTGATCCGCATTGAGTCAATCCGCACTGGCAACTCAGCCCTGATAACCGGATCATAAAATCCCGTTTGAGCCTGAAAATACACCCGTGTTCGTACCGTATCCCCCGGCTTCCCATTGCCAACAAAAAACTCTTTGATCGGCGTATAGCCACGCAAAAATCGGAGCACTGGATGGGCAATGTTTGTACTCCGATAATACGCTGTCTGGTATCCCACATCCTCTCCGTCCACGACCACCAGTTCCGCTCGAACGTAGAGATACCGTGGCGGATCGCAGTCATTGTCCAACCTGACCACCCGTTCCCCCATATCCCGCGTTCGCCACTCAATTTCATACCAGCCATCCGGCATCCGCTCAAAGCGCTCCGGTACGTAAACAATATTCTCCTGCACAATCAAAACCTGATCCTGTTCAATGGGAATTTCATAGCCTTCGCGAAATGCTTTTAGTCGCACCCGCAGGCGCGGAAAGTGTTGAATATCCAAGGTATTCACCTCCGTAAATTTCTCGACGCCCTGAAATGTTGCTTTGGGACATTGATACTGAAATGCGCCCAGGCTATCCAGTTGCACCGTAATTGCTGCACCAGCAGGCAGCAGCCAGATTCCGGCAAACAGCAGGGCAAGCGCTGCTTTTGCCACCGAGTGCTTCATTCTTTATCCCTCCATCGTTCCTGATCTCTCCGGTCTTTTCGAAGCCACGCAATGACGCCTCGATTGAGCAGATGCTGATACGGCGGTGGGAGCAGGTTCGGAGGATTCTGGATAAGCCGGATCGTCAGATGGGACTGTGGTGGCAGTGCCAGCACCTGCAACGCATTCTGCAATCGCTGCTGCATCAATTGCCTGTTGAACCGCTCACTTCCAAATTGATCGCTCAATACCCACAGCTCCACCTCTTCTCCTATAGCCACACACTGGCGGATCTGCTGCACTGCTTCGGAGTCCAGCAGGGAAAATTGCGGACTGTTGTAATCGCACAACCCCAGAATCAGCGGGATACGCCCCGTGGTATCAGCCCAGACCTGATGCCGCTGGGTGTCAATGCGGTAATCGGGATAAAGCAAAACGTGCTGCTGCCGGTGAACAATCCGCCCCAGTGAATCCTGCACCCATACAGCTACTTCAATTGGTTTTGCTGCCTGCCCGATGACTATCCGCCGGAAAACAGTATCCTTCCGCCACGGTATCACCTCATCTCCGATGCGCAATGTTCGCCTCAGTTGTTTGATCGGTGTCCAGGTATGAATACGCGAAAGAGCTCGAATCGCAACGGATCGAGGATGGACAAGGAATTTACTCCGTTCAAACCGCAGCAGCAACGGGCGACCATTTCGCAGAACACGAACAGCCCGCTGCTCCGCCAGCAGTTCCGGATAACGGGGCATCTGGCGGAAGTGCTGTGTTCGGAGCTTTCCGTATGGGCGAAGATGCAGAGAATCCAGGATATGCTCCACTAGTCGCCGCCGCGCTTCGATCACCTCGGCAGGCTCATCCGCACTACCACTGATAACAATCTCCCACGCCGCTGGCTGCTGGCGGATTTCAGGTGCCAGAGCCCCGAAAAATTGCGAAAGATTTGCAATGACTCCATTTGGCAGTACTTGAGTGCTATCTTTCTCAAAAAACACTACAGCAGGCAACGCAATATCCCATTGGAGCAAATCCCCATCCACAGGAATTCCAACAGTGGCATACGCTCTGGCAATGCGAAGGGAATCCAGCCAGAGCACTGTTTCCACAGCCGGCGGTGGGGGTGGCGGTGGCGGCGGAATGGGAGGTCTGGATGGCGGTGGCATAGGAAAAGACACCGATGCACCAATTGCCAGGCTCCACAGGCGCCACCGTTGCTGCGGCACCAGCGAGGTTAACTGCACCATCAACCGTGTTTCTGGGTAAATGCGCCATCGCCCAAGGAACACCGGTCGCAACCGGGCGCCGGCTACCAATCCGAAGTGCCATCGAGCAAGGGTTGAAATAGTACCAGTAAACTCATTTCGTTGCCGAAGTCCATTCTCATACCGATACGCCGCCGGGGCTTCCAGTTGTTCCACCTGCTGCCCGTGAGCATACACCAGCGCAGCGACACGAATGCCCCCATACAACGTCCGGGCAAACTGCCACGGCGACGCAATTCGATGCCGGATTTCTGAAAAAACCTGTACAAACTGCGTTTGCAACCTGTGGGACGAATACACTGGCGTCGCTACCTGCTGCTGCACAGCGTATCCCAGAAATTCCTTTTCCCGAAACTCTCCCATCCACCACTCTGCTCCCACCGCAACCTCTGGCAGCCATCGAAGATCATCCGTAAGAGACACTCCGGAAAATCTCCGCCCCACAAAGAATCCTGTTCCCCATCCAAAAGTGGTGGTGTAAGGAACACAACAGTTCGGAATCGCTGGCAGTTGGTCAAAACGGGCATCGAACAACGCTGAGGCTCCATAGAGCCCACCAAACCACGGCGATTCCGGTGCTTTCGATGGAACTGCTCCGTCCACCGATTGTCCCCGGCTACTGTAAAAACTGACGATGAAACCGACAATCACAACGACAACCATTCAGCCCCCAGCATTCTATTCGGAGTAACGTCAACAAAGACCGTAACACGAACGGCTGCCGGTTATAGCGCATTCACACCCGCAAATTTTATAAACCCCCTCAGCCGAAAAACGTTTCACGACAAGAAATCACACACAGGAAAATGCTGATCAGCTCAGCAATCCTGGCTCCAGCGAACGACAACCTTGCCCCAAAAGGGGAACGGATTCACACCCTCTTCAAACTACCTGGAGATATGCATCCCCACTGGAAGCATCCATCCCAGTATACATCACACTAGGAGCACACACTTCACTGTGTGCCTACCGGTAGCACACGCTTCGGTGGACGTCCATCTACTGACAGACTCAGCGATCCCGACACACCACAAACACACAAATTTACCTCGACGGTCAGGTGACGCCTTCCTCCCTACTTCACCACCCACACCGGCACCACCTTCATATACCGCCCACTCCGCAGGCGCACAAAATGTATCCCGCTGCTCAACCCCTCCGTCCCAAGCCGTACTTCTCTCCACCCCGCCTCCTGCTGCCCTCTTGCTATCACCACCTCCTTCCGCCCATACCCGTCATATAGCACCACCTCCACCGCTCCACTGAGCCCAATCCCGTACCGCACTACCACCTCCTCCCCTTCCTGCTTCGCCTCCAATCCGTACTCCTTCCCCAGCCGGATCTCCCGCACGTCCCGCAAACAGTACTCCCCTAAGCGCACCGTGTCCATTCCCATC
>JALWJX010000008.1 GCA_026996895.1 Candidatus Kapaibacterium sp. | reverse complement strand
CCGCCAGCGTTCCCGCCCCTATTTGTTCAGTAACTCCCTACCGCCGATGGTGGTCGGCGCTTCTATTGCTGTCTTCTCAATGCTTTCGGAAACCTCTGAGCTGCGCAATCGCTTAGCAGAAAACACCGCATACTTCCGGCAGCAGATGGCAGCAGCCGGGTTCGACCTGAAACCGGGCAATCATCCAATTGTTCCCATTATGCTCTACGATGCACCGCTGGCACAGCGGTTTGCGGATCGACTGCTGGAAAAAGGCATTTACGTCATCGGCTTTTTCTATCCGGTTGTGCCACGGGGGCAGGCGCGTATTCGGGTACAGATTTCGGCTGCCCATACGCGGGAGCATCTGGATCGTGCCATTGAAGCGTTCATCGATGTTGGCAAAGAATTTGGCGTCATCTAAATGCCGGAGCACTCTAAACGTACCCTTTTTCAAGAATTGCAACAACAACGTCCGCAGTATCCTGAAGAAAATATCCGATATGCCGGGTGGCTGCGCTGGTTGATTCTCGGCGTGACGATCCTTCTCTGCACCGCTTTCTTTCCCTCCACCGAACAGCAGCCACTGCAGTATAAGGTCGGGATGCAATGGACGCAGCCGACGCTTGTTGCGCAATACACTTTCCCCGTTTTCAAACCGAAATCGCAGTATGAAGCGGAAATCCGGAAGGTAAAGGAACAAACGCCGCCCGTTTTTCTGTTAAATGCTGCTGCTTTGATCGAATCAGAAAACATCGTCCGCAGCTTTCTGGAATCGCTGCTGTGGGAAACCATCGCCAAAGATACGCTTCAGACGCTGGCAGCATTCTCACCGCCAACCCGTCAGGCACTCTATGCACTTCCCAGCGAACAATACAACGCACTGATCAACCGCCTGACCCAGGTAGTGCTGGAGTTCCAGAAATCCATTTACTCCCGCGGCTACATTAACATTTTGAAGAAAAACATCCGCTCAGACAGCATTGTGGTGCGCCTATCTGCTACCGAGGAACTGTGGTTGCCCAAACATACCGTTCTGGATGTTAACGACTACATCACGGAGGCAACGTTCTTTGTGAAGCGACAGCCGCGTATGCTGGAATCCGAACTGATTGACACCCTCACCAAACTCCTCCATATTCCCAATCTGTTGTTCTCACACGAACTCACCCAGGAACTGCAAAACGCTTTAGCAGCTTCTGTCCCCCGAACGGTTGGCATCGTCCAGAAAGGCGAGATCATTGTTCGGGAAGGCGAACGGATCAACGAACTTACCGCTTTGAAGCTGGCTGCGTACTATCACTATCGGCTAATGCAGCAACAACAAATTTCTCCGTTGCTTCGATGGATTGGCAACCTGGGGCACGCCTTTCTGATCTGCACCATTCTGTTTTTGTATTTGTTCATCTTGCGCAAACGCATTTTTTATGATAATTGGAAACTTGCAGGCATCTGTGCTATCCTGGTCAGCATTGCGGCGATGACCTGGATCACCACTATGGTCACCAAAGAAGTCCCGGCACAATTTCTCATCCTGCTACCAACGGCTTCAATGTTGATCGCTATCCTCTTCGATTCCCGAACTGCTTTTTATTCCACTGTTGTAATGGCGATGCTGGTAGCGGGTATCCGATCCAGCGACTACCTAACGGCTTTAGCGTTGCTGGTCTCCGGTACACTGGCAGCGTATACCGTTCGGGATTTGCAGAGTCGGGGACAATTGTTTAAAGCAATCGGTTCCATCCTTGTTGGTTCTATCCTGGCGATTCTGGTGATTGCTGCAGAACAGTTGCTTCCTTCGCGGCAACTCTTTCTTGCTTTCGGCTTCGCTTTCCTCAATGCGGTTTTCTCACCGATTCTCACCTTTGGTATCGTTCTGCTGCTGGAACGAACAACCAATATCACGACTGATCTGCGCATCTTAGAGTTCGACCGTCTGGACCATCCACTGCTCCAGCAATTAGAAGAACGGGCACCAGGGACCTATCAGCACACGCTGAATATCGCTCATTTAGCAGAAAGTGCTGCGCGAGCTATTGGCGCCAACGCACTCCTCACGCGGGTTGGAGCATACTACCACGACATCGGGAAAATTCCAAAAGCAGAGTACTTCATCGAAAACCAGATCGGCATTGAAAACAAGCACGAACATCTTTCTCCGTGGCAAAGTGCCCTGATTATCCGCAACCACATAAAAGAAGGCATTGAGCTGGGAAAACAGTATGGACTGCCGCAACGGATTCTGGATTTCATTCCCCAGCACCACGGCACTATGCTGATCGCCTACTTTTACCAGAAAGCGCTGGAAATTGCCAAAGAAAAGGGACTGGAAGTGAACGAAGAAGACTTCCGCTATCCTGGTCCGAAACCCCAGACCAAAGAAACTACCATCTTGATGATTGCCGATGGTGTTGAGGCACTTGCCCGCACTCTTTCTAACTACGACCAGCAAACGATTGAGAAAGCGGTGGAAAAACTCATCGAAGACCGCTTCCTTGACGGACAGTTCGATGAATCTCCCCTTTCATTTCGGGAGTTGCGTATCATTCAGCGTACTCTTGTGCGCCACCTTTTAGGAATGGGACATCCACGAGTTCGATATCCCAACCAGCAGCAATTTGAGCAACCATCAAGTGGAGCAGCCGCCAGAGCGTCCAACGCTGTTTCATCCACTCCACCCGAATCTTCAGAACAAAACCGGAGGACATCAGATGGCGATGCAGCGCAACGGTAATGCCTTGCTCCATCTGGAACACTTACCAGAAGCAATGGCACAGGAAATTGCCCGATTTCTCCAGTACATCCGGCTGGAAAAAGGATTGAGTGCAAACACCGTCGCTGCATATCGAGCCGACCTTGTAAAACTGGCCGCTTTTCTCCTGGATGAACAGATTACTTCTTTCAGCGCCGCCAATCGGCACCACCTTAAAAAATTCTTCCAGACGCTGGACTCCCTGGGCATTGCTCTGCGTTCCAGAGCCCGGTATTTGAGCACCTTCCGCACCTTTTTTGCCTTCCTCCACTCCGAAGGGATCATCGCTTCCAACGAGGCAGAATTTCTGGATGTGCCTCGCCTTCCACCCCGACTGCCCCAGGTACTTTCAGTGGAAGAAATCGATTCGCTTCTGGCGCAACCGGATACCAACACGCCGCTGGGCATTCGCGACCGCGCGCTGCTGGAAACACTGTACGGCTGCGGTTTGCGCGTCAGCGAGCTATGCAACCTGCTCCAGCGTGACATTGAATACGAGGCGCAGCTACTACGGGTTATGGGCAAAGGGAGCAAAGAGCGATTGGTACCCATTGGACGTATGGCACTACAATGGATCCGAACCTATCAACAGGAAGTTCGCCCGCTGCTGCTCCGTTCTGCGTCTCTGAGTAACGATGTGCTCTTCCTGAATCGCAGCGGTAAAAAAATGAGTCGGGTTTCCGTGTGGCAATTGATCAAGAAATACGCAGCGATGGCAAAAATCGACAAAGCCATTTCGCCCCACACATTTCGCCACTCCTTTGCCACGCACCTGCTGGAAGGGGGTGCTGATTTGCGCGCTGTGCAGGAAATGCTGGGACACGCCAGTATTGCGACGACGCAAATCTATACCCACCTCAACAATGCCTACCTGCAGGAAGTGTATAAAACTTACCATCCACGTGGCTGATGATGGTGCGCTGTCTGAAAATCATTGCTGTATTCTGGTGTTGCACTACCGCTCTTTTTGCCCAGTTTGTTTTTCGCTACGACACGAAATTGGGCATCGATGTTCTCCAGGAACAGCAATTTCGTCCTTTATGGCACAAACGGATTGCCCTGGTTGCCAATTACGCCAGCCGGAATCGTTTCCTGATTCCGACTGCTCAATTGCTGGCAGAGTGCGACTCCTGCGATCTCCGAATGATCCTGACGCCGGAGCACGGCTATTTCTCGCTGGCACAGAGAGCTGGAGAGAAAATCGATACGGTGGACACGTTGTACAATGTTCCCGTCTACTCCCTGTACGGAACGCATCGCCGCCCGCCGAAAGAATGGCTGGATTC
Source organism: Candidatus Kapaibacterium sp. (assembly GCA_026996895.1). GTDB lineage: Bacteria > Bacteroidota > Ignavibacteria > Kapaibacteriales > WFXC01 > WFXC01. The sequence goes on along the minus strand of JALWJX010000008.1, from coordinate 4,168 downwards.
CATCGACTGTGTCGTCTTTGACCTCCAGGATATCGGGATTCGCTCCTACACGTACTTAGCGACCCTGTACAACGTTATGGATGCGTGTGCAGAGTACCGTATTCCACTGATCGTACTGGATCGCCCGAATCCTCTTGGTGGACTGCTGATCGATGGCAACCTGCCGGATTCGATGTATGCCTCCTTTGTGAATCCCATCCCTGTACCGTACATCCACGGCTGCACGTTCGGCGAATTAGCCCGAATGATCAATGGCGAAGGGTGGTTACCCTTTGATTCCAATGCCATCCCGCGGCTGTGCTCCCTTCAGGTCATTCCAATGCAGGGATGGGAACGCTGGATGACCTGGGAAGACACAGACCTGCGCTGGATACCCACTTCCCCTCATATTCCAACGGTCGATGCTATCCGGGGCGCTGCCACCGTTGGCATCCTCGGAGAACTGGGAATTATCGGCATTGGTATCGGTACGACCCTGCCTTTTCAGGCACTCTATCACCCACAATTCCCCCAATCACTCTTCGCGGAAGTCCTTGCCCGGCGTCCAGCTCCGGGTATTGTCTTCGTTCCTGCGCAATTCACCCCCTTCTACGGATTATTTGCGCACCAACCTGTGCCGGGATTTTTGCTGCAATTCTTCCCGAAATCGCAACGCTTTGCCCCGTATTCTGCTGGCATCCAGATCCTCCACGTCCTGCGAATGCTGCTACCCGACGCTTTTCGGAATCTAAACGTGGCAAAACTCAAACAACTCCAGAAGATCACGGGGAGTCGACAACTGGTCGAACGACTCCGGTCGGGTGAAAGTTTACTGCCATTGCTCCAGACAATCCAGCAGGATGTCGAAAAATTCCGCCTTCTACGTCAACAGTATATGCTGTACGAATAAAAGGTGGCACCAATCGATGGGAAACAAAACCTTTATCCTGATCGCCGGTCCCTGCGTCGTAGAATCCTTTGAATTGTTAGATACAGTCGCTGCAACGCTCCAGCGTATTTGCCAGCATTATCCCATTCGCCTTATTTTCAAATCTTCCTACCGCAAAGCCAACCGTTCCAGTATTCGCTCCTTCACCGGCATTGGTGATCGTACTGCTCTGGAAATGCTCCGGGAAATCCGCAATCGCTATCATCTTCCGGTGCTGACTGATATTCACTCTGCAGCGGAAGCAGCACAGGCAGCAGAATATGTCGACATTCTCCAGATCCCCGCTTTTCTCTGCCGCCAGACTGATATTCTGCTGGCAGCTGCAGAAACGGGGAAACCAATCAACATCAAAAAAGGACAATTTCTCTCACCACGGGAGATGCTCAACGCTTTAGAAAAAGTTCGGAGCAAGTCGGATGCTGAAGTTTTTCTGACTGAACGCGGCACATTCTTTGGCTATCACGACCTGGTAGTAGACTTTCGCTCCATCCCCATTATGCAATCTTTTGACAACTGTACGGTACTCTATGACGCCACGCACTCGGTTCAGCGCCCCGGTCTGGGCACTGAATCAGGTGGGCAACGAGAATTCGTACGCCCACTGGCGCGTGCAGCCGTTGCTGCCGGTGTTGATGGTATTTTCTTCGAAGTCCATCCCAATCCGGCTCAGGCAAAGAGTGATCGAGCAACGCAGTTACCGCTCCACGAGGCAGAGCAGTTCATTCACACCCTGCTGACCCTGCACCAGTTTGTCCACCAACACATCATCCCGGATGCCCAGTCGAATCAATAATCTCCTGCGCATAGGATTTTTCCTGCCTGCTCTGCTGCTTCTGCGCTGCGGTAGCAGCAACGAAAAGATGCAGACGTTGCCAGCCGTTGTGGATCCCCCTGACCATCTCAGCATCCACCCTCGCATTGCGCTTTACGATTCCTCTTCGCTCAAAGCACTGATCACTGCTGGCAGAGCGCGGGCGTATTTCAAGCATCGCTACACGTTATTAGATCGGGGCGTCACTGTCGATTTCTTTGACCCTGCTGGACACCGGCAAAGCCGATTATCGGCGGACAGCATCCTGATCGATGACAATTCTCAGCATATGATGGCAGCTGGCAATGTGGCCGTCCACGCTGCCAATCCACCAACGATGCTGCAAACTTCCCGCCTGTTCTGGGATAAGCGCTCTCGACAACTCTATACGCCTGACTCTGTCACCGTTGAAACGCCGACGGAAAAAATTTTCGCCATCGGCTTTGAATCAGACGAACGGCTGCAAAATTATACATTCCGAAACGTGCGGATGGTGATCCAGAAACAAAAAGAGGAATGAGCGATGCGTCAAATCGTCCTTGCTGGTAACTGGAAAATGCACACAACCTTATCGGAAGCAGTCAGCTTAGCCCGTGCTGTCGATCGCTGTAGCCGTGAGCAATCCCTGCCATCGCATTATTCCGTACTGCTCTGCCCTCCCTTTCCTTTCCTGGAACCGGTACGACAGGTGATACAGCATCCATCCCTGTTCCTTGGCGCTCAGAATCTTTACCCCGGTGATGCTGGTGCCTTTACCGGCGAAGTTTCCGCTCCGATGCTGCGCTCAGTAGGCTGCACGTATGTGATCGTTGGACACTCGGAAAGAAGGAAAATTTTTGGCGAAACCAATAATCTGATCAATGCGAAAATTGCTTCGGCTCGCACCCACCAGCTTGTTCCGATTCTGTGCGTTGGGGAAACCTGGGAAGAACGAGCTGCCGGGAAGACAGAAGCGGTCATTGAAGAACAACTCCGGGAAGGCTTGGCAGATATTTCGCTGCACCATCCCGGTGAACTACTCATTGCTTACGAGCCAGTCTGGGCAATCGGTACCGGTCACGCTGCTACGCCGGAACAGGCACAGGTAGTTCACCGGTGGATCCGCCACTGGTTAGCCCAGCACTACGGTGCAGATTTTGCTGATGGAACGCCGATCCTGTACGGTGGAAGCGTTAAACCGGCAAACGCAGCAGATCTGTTAGCGCAGCCAGATATTGATGGCGCCCTGGTTGGCGGTGCGTCCCTGAAAGCTGAAAGTTTTTGTGCGATTATTCAGGCAGCACTACCGTCGTAATGGTACTCAATCTGCCCAACTTGCTCAGCACGCTCCGGATTTTCCTCTCGCCGATCTTTATCTGGCTCATCCTCTCGGATTCGCCCGTCAACATCGGCATTGCCATCATCCTGTTTTTCATTGCCGCCATTACGGACTTTTTCGACGGCTGGATCGCTCGACGGTACAAAGATGTAACGGAATGGGGCGCTTTTTTTGATCCGCTGGCAGACAAAGTGCTGACTAACTCCGCCCTCATTGCCTTCGCAATGAAAGAGTGGATTCCCCTCTGGATGGTATTTATCATCATCGCCCGCGACATCGCGGTTACGTTGCTACGCCTCTACGGCGAAAGTGTGGGACATCCTATTCAAACCCGGCGGTCAGCAAAGTGGAAAACGCTGCTACAGATGCTGTTTATCCTCTACACCCTCATTCTTTATTTCCTCCTCTACCCGATGGGACTGCAATCACCAGTGCTGCGGCAATTGTTTCACCCGACGACACTCACCCTCCTGTTCGCCGTTGTGACGCTGTTGACTCTGTACACTGCCGCAGAATACGTGGTCACAAATCGCTCCCTGTTTCGCCATCTGTGGCAGCACCAGATTCTCCCCTCGATTCGCAACCACATCATTGAAAAAATCTGGCTCAGTTGTTTTGGGATCGGCTACATTCCGGTGCTGCCCGGCACTATTGCCAGTGCTCTCACACTGGGACTCTGGTTCTTCTTTCCCGCGCCCCTATGGCAGCAGGCAGTGGTAGCTGGAACGTTGCTTCTGCTCAGTGTGATAGCAGTGGCGACGATGGGCCTCCACACCGAAGATCCATCGTGGGTGGTTGCCGATGAAGTGATCGGTATGCTCACTGCCCTCCTTTTCCTTCCGCCCCATCCTCCGCTGCTGTTGCTGCTCGCCTCCTTCCTCCTGTTTCGCATCCTCGACATCTGGAAACCCCTGCCAATCAAAGCGGTAGAAAAACTTCCCTTGCTCGGTATCTTTGCCGACGATCTGCTTGCTGGTATGCTCGCAGGTGTTACAACGGTCATCCTGGAGCAGTTTTTGTGGTAGCGACTCAGCCAACGCGCTCAGAAATCCTGCCTTCTTTCTTCGAGCTTTCCTTCTTGCATTTACCCAATGACACCGCGCACAATATC
>JALWJX010000007.1:2886-28630 GCA_026996895.1 Candidatus Kapaibacterium sp. | reverse complement strand
GGATCGGGAAGGTGCCGCCATTGAGCAGCGCCTTCGATCGCTTCCCGGACTATGGCAACTGATGATCAGCGAGAATGAGCATCAGCGGGCGCAACTCTGGAATCTGCGCAAAGGGTTATATCCCACCGTTGGTGGGCAGCGCCCGCCGGGCACAACACTCATTATCGAGGATGTGGTATTTCCCATCGACCGATTAGCAGCAGCGGTAGCAGCATTGCAGCAATTGTTTGCCGATCACGGCTATGATAACGCTATCATCTTTGGACACGCAAAGGACGGGAATTTGCACTTTGTCATCACTCCTGACCTCCAGCAGCCAGATGCTGTTCGACGGTACGATCAATTTATGCAGGACCTGGTGCGATTGGTGGTTGACCGATTTGGTGGAGCGTTGAAGGGAGAACACGGCACAGGGCGGAACATTGCACCCTTTGTTGCTCTGGAATGGGGCGAAGAATTGACGCAGTTAATGTGGGAGATCAAAACCCTGTTCGATCCTGCAAACATTTTGAATCCCGATGTGGTCCTGAGTACCAACGCCAGGGTCCATTGTGAAAATCTCAAACGGTTTCCGACAGTGTCGCCAGAAGTTGATCAATGCACCGAGTGCGGTTTCTGTGAATCCATCTGTCCAAGTCGGAGTCTAACGCTCACGCCGCGCCAGCGCATTCAGCTTGCCAGGGAATGGCAGCACTTATCACAAACGGAGCGGCAACGATTGCGCAAGGCACGCCGGTATGCTGTTGATCAGACGTGTGCCACGGATCATCTCTGTTCTGTGCTGTGTCCACTGGACATTGACGTTGGTGCTTTCGTATTGCAGCAGCGGCAACAGCGGCAGTCAGGATGGAAGCAGCGGCTTGCCATCCATATTGCAAAGCATTTTGCTGCGACAGAGACGATGGTTCGATGGGGAATAAAAACGGCAAAAGGAATAGCGAAAACGCCGGTGGCGACATTGCTCCCGGCAGCAGTGCGACAGTGGCTATCGATGATCGAGCCAGTTCACAGGCGGCAGTTGCAGACATTATTATCCGATAGTGAGCTTGATACGGTGATTTTGCCCTCGTGTCCTTCGCGTCTTGTAAGTGGCACACCAGAGCCACTGCCAGTTCAGATCGCCCGGATTATGGCGGCACAGCAGCGGAACGCAGGGATCTGGATGCAGACGCCATTCTGTTGTGGACTGGTGTTTGATTCCCGCGGCTTGCCCGATGCTGCGCAGTGGATCCGGGAATTTTCTCTTCAGCAGTTGATGCAGCGCTTTCCGTATCAAAATGGGGCATTCAGGAATGACAAGGGGAAAGCAGTTGAAATGCTGATCGACCACAGTGCCTGTGCAGTGCACTGGCAGCAATGGATGCCGAAGTATCCAGTCCAGGATGCACAGTGGTATTTGCTACAGCACGGTACACCATCGGGAACACTGGAACATGCAGCAGTTCACTTAGCGTGTGGGATTGTTCAAAGTCCTCATTTCCCCAAAATCTACCAGCAGCTTCAGCACTATGTTCCCGCTGCGATTATTACGCAGTGTTGTGGAATGGCAGGCGATCGCGGCATCCGCTTTCCGGAATTACCGCGTGCTGCGATCCAGCAATTGGAATTACCGAAAACCATTCGGTGGCTGTACACCACCAGCGCTTCCTGCGCGCTGGCATTGCAGCAGCATTGTTCCGTTCCAGTAAAGGTATGGACGGAATGGTTTGAGCTGTGCGGTGAAAAGTAACAATGCTGATGCGGGAAATACGCAATGGAATAGCGATGCTGTACGTCACTGCTGTGACGCTTTTTCATAACTTTGGGGTTGGTTCGTGGGTAACGTTGGAGAAGAATGTCTCAGAAAAGTGTGAGGATTTTAGTTGCCGAAGATTCTCCGGTAGTAAGGCATCACATTGTGACGTTGCTGAAGTTAGAAGGATGGGAGGTGGCGGAAGCGGTTGATGGGGAGGAGGCACTTCAAAAAGCATTCGAAAAGCAGCCAGATCTTATCATTTCTGACGTTTTGCTCCCAAGGTTAACAGGGTTAGAGCTATTAGACCGCATTCGGAAGTCGGAATCATTGTCAACGGTTCCCTTCATTCTGTTATCAGCACACACAGAGTGGGAAGATATACGACGGGGAATGGAGTATGGGGCTGATGATTATTTGCCAAAGCCTTTTACCAGCGGGGAGTTGCTGGGAGCGGTGCAGCGATTACTCAGGAGAGCGGAACTGGTGTGTAAAAGTATAGAAGCAAAGCTTCAACAATTGCGAGAGGTGATGTTTTATGCCCTGCCACACGAGTTTCGGACAGCCATCAGTGGGGTCCAGGGATATACGGATCTTTTGATTCAGAAATTGGATAATGGTGAGCCGATATCCTACGGGGAACTTCGGGAGATTGGAGAGACAATTCGTACAGCTGCATCCCGGTTGAATCGATTGGTCGAAAATTTTATTATCTATGCTCAACTGCGGGCAGTTGCTAATGATGAAGAGGTTCTGTATCAGATGCGCCAGAAGGTAACCAGTCCAGCACGGGAGGTTGTAGGGGATGTTGCGTTATCTTTGGCAGTGCAATACGAGCGGGAGGAAGATCTGGATTTGGTGTTAAATCACGACGTTCCGGTTGCGATCGAGTATCATCACTGGCACAAGATCCTCTATGAAGTGGTCGACAATGCATTCAAGTTTTCTTCTCCTGGCAATCGGTTGCGTATTCGCGATACCGTGGAGGACAATGACTATGTGGTTATCGTACAGGATCAGGGACGAGGAATGACGCCGGAGCAACGCGAGCACATTGCGCCGTATGTCCAGTTTGGACGAAAGCAGTATGAACAGCAGGGGATGGGATTGGGATTGGCAATTGCTTTGCTGCTGGTAGAATTTCACCACGGGGTATTAGCTTTTTCGGATACTCCTAATGGCGGAACAACGGTGCAAATCTCGATGCCGATGGCTCTGAGGTTGGGCAAAGGTAAAAACAATACTTAAATGGAAACGCCAAAGCCAAAAATTTTAATCGTCGATGATTTGCCAGTGGTGCGAATGAATGTCTCTTTGTTACTCCGTCTGGAGGGATACGAGGTCGTTGAAGCTCGGGATGGCGAGGAAGGTTTGCAGAAGGCGCTATCGGAACATCCGGATCTCATTATTACAGACATTTCGATGCCGGGGCGGTCAGGGCTGGATTTGCTGCGGGCAATCCGGCAGACGAAGACAATGGCAACTGTTCCAGTGATTCTCCTGACAGCACATGGGGAACGGGAGGATGTCCGCCGTGGGATGGAAATGGGAGCCGATGACTATATCACCAAGCCATTTAAGAATTACGAGTTAGTGAGAGCAGTCAAGCGGCTGCTGGAGCGTCACCAATTGTTACAGCGCCAGGTGGAGGAGAAGCTGGAGTACATTCGCGATGTTGTCTTCTATGCGCTGCCGCACGAGTTTCGTACAGCGCTCAACGGAATCAAGGGATATGCAAAGCTGATGGCGCAAGCGTCGAAACAGGACGCAGCTTTCCAGTGTGATGAAATTCAGGAAATTGGCACGGAGATTTTGCAGGCTTCGCAGCGTCTGGAGCGTTTGATGGAAAATCTACTAACATACGCTCAGTTGCGAGCAGTTGAGCAGGATGAAGCTTTGAAACAGCAAATGCGACAGGAAGTTACCTATCAAGTTCAGGAGGTGGTCGGTGATACCGCAATGATGGTTGCCCGACAGTATAATCGAGAATCCGATCTGCACCTCAGTTTAACCTGCGCAGTTCCTATTGCTATTGGTTATCGACACTGGCAGAAGATTTTATTTGAAGTGCTGGACAATGCCTTCAAATTCTCGCCCTCCGGAACTGCAGTCGAGGTCGCTGATATACGAGATCGAGAGTACTACGGAGTTATCATTCGGGACCACGGGGAAGGAATGCCTGTAGAACAACGAAGACAAATCGGAGCTTTTGTTCAGTTCGGACGTAAGGAACGGGAGCAGCAAGGACTGGGACTGGGACTGGCTATCACGCTGTTGTTGTTGGATTTCCACCGTGGGCGACTGGAATTAGAGGATACCCCTGGAGGAGGAACAACAGTCAAACTCTGGGTTCCCGTTGCTGAAGCAAAGGTAGAGGAAATTATTTCTGACGAAGTATAGCGACTTCGACAGGAATCAGGACCTGTATTTCATGGCTGAAAAATTTTTTGAATCTGGATTCCACCTTCGTGAAATTTTTCACTAATGACCACTTTTCAGGAAAGTCAGGCAAAAGCTTTCTTGCAAAGCTGTATATATTGCATCGAAATAAAAAAAAAGATAAGGATACTGGCTGAGACATTGCGGAGGAATTTGAGATGATTGCTTAATCTGCGGATTTTCCGTAAATTCGTAACTTGAACCTATCAGAAGCAAAGGTGTTGTTTATGAAATGGTGGGAAAAACTCAGGGCGAAGCTTTTTAAGCCGCAAAAACCGGTGTCGGCGGTGCAGCATTTACAGCGTGGCTTGGGCAAGTTTGCGATCGGTGATTTTGCCGGTGCTTTGCACGAATGGGATTTAGCGATTCAAGCCGATGCAACGTTTTTCCCTGCATACTATCACCGGGCATTGCTACTGGAAGAGCAGGGCGAGATCGAAAAAGCAGTGCAGGACTTACTGGTGGCACTGGATCTTGCGGAACAGGCGGGAGATCGAGAGCAAAGTAAGAAAATTCGGCAGGCGCTGGCACGAATTCATCGTAAGCTGGAAAACTCTGTTTCTTGAGGGTTTGTTCAACAGCAGGAAAGGTGTATGCAGGTGTTGTAACCCGTTTTCAGCAACAAATGGCGGTGCCTATGCAGTTGGAACGCAAAGGTGACTCCGGCAAAACGCAGCGAGACGTGGTGCTTCAGACGGCGCTGACCTTTATGCAAGATCTTTATGCTTATGCTCTGGCGCTGAGTAAGGATCGGGATACAGCACGAGATCTGGTTCAAGAGACCTACCTGAAAGTAGCCCAGTCTGCAGAGCGCTACCGGGATCAGAACATGCGGGCGTGGTTGTTTAAGATTCTCAAAAACACCTTCCTTAACTGGGTAAAACGGAAAGCAGATCATCCTACCGAAAGTTTTTCCGAGGAACTTCACAGTCGTGATCAGCGTGCTAAAAATGGCATATCATTGCCGGTTCAGCAGTGGACTGAAGCGCATTATCGAGAGCTTTTCAGTGATGAGATTTTTTCTGCTTTGATGAAATTACCGGCGGAGTATCGGGAGATTTTACTCCTGCGGGAAATCGAAGAGTTTTCGTATGAAGAGCTGAGCGAGTTGTTGGGTATTCCCATCGGGACGGTGCGGTCGCGTCTCCATCGTGCCCGGCAGGAAATGTTCAAGCAACTGATGCAATATCCCGACTTTGCCCGGCGATTTCAACAACAGACTTCCTCGGAGATAGAGGATAAAACCTGAGCAAGTTATCAGGAGTGCCAGTGCTATTTCAGTAAGTACACGTGATTTCTATCGGGAGTACACCCTTCAGTGTGCCTGGGAGCACGCCCTTCTGTGTGTATTGCCGTTGGCAGGACAACCCTCTGAGTTGTCCGGGACAAGCCGGAGGCTTGTCCTGCTGTTTTCTTGCCAGCTGAAGCCAGCGCTCCCGGTGAAGCGTTCCCCACATATCGGAGATACACCCTGTAGGAACGTTTTTGACGCACTGCCAGTGAGGTACTGGTGGCACCTCAATCTTGTTCGTTGGTGTTTCGGAGAGCGGTGCATCGAAGAGAAAAAGTTATTCCGTAATAGCCAGTAGTTTCCGCAGTGCAGCAGAGAGCCTGGCGACTTCGACGGGCTTGGGAATGACTTCGAGATCCCGAAAAGTTTCTGCCAGTGATGAAAGATCTGGCAGGTCGATCGCACTGGTGATAATAATTTTTGGAAGTTCGCAATCTGGAGAGAGTTTCTCAGCAATAAGTTCCAGAGCAGTTAATCCGTCTACTTCAGGCATCCGAATGTCAGTGATAATGACATCTGGATGCGTCTTAACCGTTTGCTCTATAAGCTCAGCTCCATTCTGTGCCCACCGAAGTTCATACTGATCATCGGAAAGAAGTTTTTGCAATAGCCACTTCAGCAATTTAAAACTGACCGGATCATCTTCTGCTATGAGAATTTTCCACCGTACCATCGGTTACTGGAGTATCAATTGGGCTTGACTCTTACTTTCCAACACTTTTCAGTGACGGAAGGAGTAGTGGGAAATTTTCCTGTTCGTGCTTTCGGTGAAAGCCGGCAGGGTCACGCAAGGAAACACGAAGGAGGATCAGGGGTGAACGAACACGGTCCTTCGTCCGTTTACACGTCCCTTTTGCGGCAATCGTGGAGCAGGGAATGAAACACGAACGGATTGTCATTCTGGACTTCGGATCGCAGTATACCCAGTTAATTGCGCGGAAAGTGCGGGAATGCGGTGTCTATGCGGAGATTTATCCGTTTCATCTTCCATTTGAAGCGTTGCAGGCACTTGAGCCCAGAGGCGTGATTTTGTCCGGTGGTCCGCGCAGCGTCTATGCTCCCGATGCACCGCTGCCCGACCAGCGGATTTTCACTCTGGGGGTGCCGGTTCTGGGCATTTGCTATGGCTTGCAGTTGATTGCGCATTTGTTCGGTGGTGTGGTCGATCGAGCTGCTCGCCGGGAGTATGGCAGAGCAGAGTTGGAAATTCTCGATCATTCTGATCTGTTCTGGTCCATCCCTTCACCAACTGCTGTGTGGATGAGCCACGCCGATGCTCTGCAACAACTGCCGGGAGGATTTGAGATCATTGCCCGGACTGCCAATGCGCCGATTGCTGCGATCCGAAATCGACCGAAGCAGATCTGGGGAGTGCAATTCCATCCGGAAGTACACCATACCGCGTACGGAAAGGAAATGCTGCGGAATTTCTTGTTCCGCATCTGCCACTGCCGGGGAGATTGGTCGCCACAATCCTTTGTGGAAGAGTCGGTTGCGGCTATTCGCCAGAAGGTGGGGAAGGATCACGTTATTTGCGCTGTGAGTGGTGGGGTCGATTCGACTGTGGCGGCGGTGTTGATCCATCGCGCCATTGGCCAGCAGCTCCATTGCGTCCATATCGATACCGGATTGATGCGGAAAAATGAGAGTCAGCAAATTGTTGAGCTGTTTCGCCAGCATTTTCACATTCCACTGGATTTCATCGATGCTTCGGCAGTTTTTCTGGAGCGGCTGGAAGGAGTAGCGGATCCGGAGCAGAAGCGGAAAATTATCGGGCACACCTTCATCGAGGTTTTCGAAGAGTATGCGCAGTCCATTCCCCAGGCGCGATGGCTGGCGCAGGGAACGTTATATCCCGATGTCATCGAATCGGTATCGTTTAAAGGACCATCGGCAGTCATCAAAACCCATCACAATGTTGGTGGATTGCCGGAGAAGATGGCACTTCAATTGTTAGAACCATTCCGGGAGTTGTTCAAAGATGAAGTTCGGGCGGTAGGAAAACAACTGGGCGTGCCAGAGGAGTTTTTGTACCGCCATCCTTTCCCTGGACCGGGGCTGGCGATCCGCATTCCCGGAGCAGTGACACCGGAACGACTGCACATTTTGCGAGAAGCCGATGCAATTTTTACCGAAGAGTTGTGGAAGCACGGGCTCTATCCCGAAATCTGGCAGGCTTTTGCCGTTTTATTGCCCGTTCGCTCCGTTGGCGTGATGGGGGATGAGCGGACCTATCAGTATGTGTGTGCCCTTCGGGCAGTTCGGAGCGTAGATGGGATGACCGCTGATTGGTATCCATTCCCGCACGACATCCTGGCGAACATTGCGAATCGGATTATCAACGAGGTGGAGGGGATCAACCGGGTGGTGTACGATGTGTCCAGCAAGCCGCCGGCAACGATCGAGTGGGAATAACCGGTTGGTAAACCCGCAACATTTTGTAACTTTGCAGAGTTGAGCAAGCGGTATAAAAAGCGAAGAGCAGAATGGAGCCAGTATTAACGGTCAGGAACCTGGCAACCGAGTTCCGAAGTGGCGGGCGAGTTGTTCGAGCCGTGGATCATATCAGTTTCACCGTACCACGAGGGCGGACCGTTGGAATTGTAGGCGAATCTGGATCTGGGAAGTCCGTTACCGCTCTTTCCATTATGCGGCTGATCCCTTCGCCACCGGGCGAAATTACCGATGGAGAAATTATTTTTCATCACCGTGATGGGACAGCCGTCGATTTGCTGTCGCTTTCCGAAGAGGAAATGCGGCGCTATCGGGGTAATCGGATCGCGATGATCTTTCAGGAGCCGATGACCTCGCTCAATCCGGTCTTCCGGTGTGGTGACCAGATTATGGAAGCGATTTTGCTCCATCAGAAAGTGAGCAAAGAAGAGGCGTATGAGCGAACGATCAAGTTGCTGGAAGAGGTGCAGTTGCCGCGACCGGAAGTGATCGCCCGCCAGTATCCGCATCAACTCTCTGGTGGGCAGAAGCAGCGGGTAATGATTGCAATGGCGATGAGCTGCAATCCGGATATTCTGATCGCCGACGAGCCAACCACTGCGCTGGATGTAACGGTGCAGGCAACCATTCTGGAGTTGATGCGGGAGTTGCAGGAGAAGCACCAGATGAGTGTCATCTTTATCACGCACGATCTGGGCGTGGTTGCTGACATTGCCGATGATGTCATCGTGATGTACAAAGGCAAAATTGTGGAGCAGGGCTCGGTTCTGCAGATTTTTGAGAACCCGCAACATCCGTACTCCAAAGGGCTGATCGCTTGCCGTCCCCGACTGGATCGCCGATTGCGCATTTTGCCGACCATCTGGAATTTTATGGAGGAAACCCCGGATGGTCAGATCGTGGAGAAGCAGCATATCACGGTAGAAGAGGCGCTGCGACAGGTTGAAATGACGCCGGAAGAAATCACACAGCGGCGGCAGATGCTGGCAGAGCGAGCGCCGATCTTGCAGGTGAACAATCTCAAAGTGTATTTCCCGATCCGCACCGGCGTGTTTAGTCGCATCCGAGGATATGTCAAAGCAGTGGATGGCATTACGTTCGATGTGAAACCCGGCGAAACCTTAGGGCTGGTCGGCGAGTCGGGGTGTGGAAAGACGACTACAGGACGGGCAATTTTGCGCCTGATCGAACCAACAGATGGCGAGGTGATCTTCGATGGCAAAAATGTGCGGGCACTGGATACAACGGAGCTTCGAAAGTTGCGACGGGATATGCAGATCATTTTTCAGGATCCCTACAGTTCGCTGAATCCCCGCCTGTCCGTTGGCAGTGCCCTGATGGAAGTGCTGGAAGTGCATCAAATTTTTGATTCTGAGAAGGAGCGGCAGGAATACGTGTTTGAGCTGCTGGAGAAGGTAGGCTTGGAAAAACGCCATTTTTACCATTATCCTCACGAATTCTCCGGTGGACAGCGGCAACGGATCTGTATTGCCCGTGCCTTGTTGTTGCGCCCAAAGTTCATCATTTGCGATGAATCCGTCTCTGCGCTGGATGTGTCCGTTCAGGCGCAGGTGCTGAATTTGCTGGTGCAGCTTCGGGAAGAGTTCAATCTCACGTACATCTTTATTTCACACGATCTGAGCGTGGTCAAGTTTATCAGTGATCGAATTGCGGTGATGAATGCGGGAAAAATCGTTGAGCTGGGCGATGCGGATGAAATCTACCGGAATCCGAAAGAAGCGTATACTCGCCGGCTCATCTCGGCAATCCCTGACATCAATCTGGATCGTATTCGCCAGCGTCTTCAGCGGCGAATGACCGCTGAGGTGTCAGATTCATAATGTGCCGGAAGCGATGGAGGTATGGGTTCAGTGGCGGGGACAGCAATGGCGGGTGCGGCGAGCGCAACCGTTGTCAATTGCGATCCCGTTGCGAGCAGACGGGGCGGTGCCCAATGCCTTTTTTCTCCGCCAGCCGGAATTTCAACCGGTACGAATTGGCTCGTTTGTTGGCAGTGTTGCTCAGGGGGGATCCTGCAATTGCCAGGATGTAACGTTCAATCCACACGGCAATGGCACGCACACTGAGTGTCTGGGACACATCACTGCAGAGCCTTTGACCATTGCGGAGGCTCTTACCTGTTTTTTGTTTATCGCTCAACTGATCAGTGTGCAGCCCCGGCAGTTGCCCAATGGTGATCAGGTCATTGCGGTCGACGATCTTCCACCACTGGAGGAAGGTATCGAAGCGGTGATCGTTCGTACCCTGCCCAACGGAGATGAGAAGTTGACCCGGCAGTATTCGGGGACCAACCCACCGTATGTACTACCGGAAACCGCTGCTTTTTTCCGAGACTTCGGTATTCAACATCTCTTGATCGACCTACCCTCAATGGATCGGGAGGATGACGGAGGAAAGTTGCTGGCACACCGGGCATTCTGGCATTATCCGGAACAACCGCGTCGCGATGCTACGATCACCGAGATGGTGTATGTGCCGAACGCTATTGCCGATGGCATTTATATGCTGGAGCTCCAGGTTCCCGCCTTTGCGCTGGATGCTGCTCCCAGTCGACCGGTGCTGTATCCGATGGAGGCGGTGTGAAAGGAACTGCATTGCAGAGAAAATTCTGAGCTTGTGCAATTGTGTTTCAATTCCGACACGGGTGAAAAGAACTGCATTACAGAGAAAATCCCCGCAATTGCTGGAGGCTACCGACAAAAATTCGTTGGTCTGCGGTCAGACATGCCCGGTACATACCAGCGGTTGTGAATGCGAAAACCCCCGTTGATGGAGTCAGGGCAATCAATCCACCACTGCTGCCAAGGGACTGGAGATGTTCCAGCGCGTGCACGACGGCATCCTGGAGTGGTTGGCGTTGCAGGGTGACGGACCAGTGAACCGCAGCAGCAATGGTGCCGCGGATGAAGAATTCGCCTTCTCCCGTTGTAGAAACGGCGCAACTGCGGTTATCAGCGAATGTTCCGGCACCGATGAGCGCAGAGTCTCCGATCCGTCCTGCTGCTTTTCGCATCATTCCTCCGGTCGAGGTTGCTGCTGCCAGATTTCCTGCCCGGTCGATTGCCACAGCTCCAACGGTTTGCGTTGGCTCCGTACCGGATTCAGCCGAGTGGTCCAGTTGTCGACCGGTAGCTTTTTCCCACTGCCGCTTTCGTTCCGCTGTAATGAGATGCGCCGGGTCGATTGTGTCCCTGATCGATCAACCATTGCTCAGCGTCTGGTCCGGCAAGGAAGACGTAAGGAGAATGATCCATCAGAAACCGGGCGGCGCTGATGGGATGGCGAAGGCGGCGCAGCAGCGCAACTGCTCCTGCTTTCTGCGTTGCTCCGTCCATAATCGAGGCATCCATTTCTACCCATCCCTGCTCTGTCAGCACCGAACCGATGCCGGCGTTAAACAGCGGTGAGTCTTCCATTGCTCGAACACAGAATTCAACAAGATCCAGTGCAGAATCACCCTGCTGGTACCGGGTAGCTGCGTCGCGGAGAATCGACCCCAGCACTATTTCTCGCTCTTTGTTCCGCTGTCGTGCCCGTGGGGTATCCTCGCGGATCGTCCCGGCTCCACCGTGCAGGAGAATCAGGGGATGGTCGACCGTTTCAACGTGCATTGACCGGGAAGCGGTTATGCGTCCTGTGCTCTTGCAGGAGGTTCGTAGTATTGGTGCATTCGAAGGTATTCCAGCCGATCCTGAAGCTGGGCAACGGGAACCAGCAGCTTTTCTTTGCCCAGAATCGCGCTTTCTCGATTTTCAAAAACCATTTCCAGATCTTTGCTCATCACGATTGCTTCTTCGGGGCACACTTCTTCGCACAAGCCGCAGAAGATGCACCGGAGCATATTGATTTCGAACTTCACCGGATACCGTTCTTTTTCCCGGTCCGTTTCGCCCGCTCGTACTTCAATCGCCAGCGGTGGGCACACGCGAGAACACAAACCGCAGGCAACGCATCGCTCTCCATCCTCATCGAGCACCAGGACGGGCCGTCCTCGATAGTAGCCGCCGGGATGATACTTTTCCTCCGGATACTGGATGGTCATCTTCGGACCAATGAGCATTTTGAAAGTGATGCCCAGTCCCCTGGCGATTTCCGGGAGATAGAGTTTCTCCCAGAATGTCATTTTTTGCCGTTCCGATGGTTGATTCACGTTCATTGCTGCTTTCAAGCTCTTAGTTGATCAACATAACCAGACCGGTGATCAGAACATTTGCCAGCGACAGTGGAAAGAGCACTTTCCATCCCAGCCGCATCAATTGATCATAGCGAAAGCGAGGGACGGTCCACCGCACCCAGATGAAAAAGAAGACGAAAATGGCAACTTTTATGGTGAAGCTGGCAACTTGCAGGAGTGCCAACGCAACCGATCCTTCCTGTAATCCCAGCAACTCTGGGAGAAACGGCACCTGCCAGCCGCCGAAGAACAGAGCTGTCATCATTGCCGATGCAGCGATGACATTGCCGTATTCTGCTAAGAAAAACATTCCGAATTTCATCCCGGTGTATTCGGTATGGTAACCGCCGACCAGTTCCGGCTCTGCTTCTGGCAGATCAAATGGCGTCCGGTTCGTTTCTGCAAAGGAAGCGACTAGGAAAATCAGGAAACCCAGCGGCTGGTAGAGCACATTCCACCGCCAGCCTGCCTGCTGCTCCACAATTTCCATCAGGTTCGGTGTGCCGGTGACCATCAGCAGGGCAACGATCGAAAGTCCCATCGCCAGTTCGTAGGAAATCATCTGCGCTGAGGAGCGCAGCCCTCCGAGAAGGGAATATTTGTTGTTCGATGCCCATCCTGCTAAGGTCAATCCGTAGACACCCATCGAAGTCATTGCCAGCACGTAGAGGATGCCAACGTGGACATTGGGCGCGACACCCAGATACACCGGTTCGCCGTTAATGACAACGTAGTGCCCGAAAGGAATGACGGCGAAAACGGCAACTGTGATGGTGATCGAGATCAGCGGCGCTAAGAAATGAAAGCGTTTGTCTGCTGCCGCCGGGATAATGTCTTCTTTGAAGATCAACTTGATCACGTCAGCAATCGGCTGGAGCAGTCCGTATGGTCCTACGCGGTTGGGACCAATCCGCATCTGGATCCAGGCGGCAATTCGGCGTTCAAAATACACGGCGCCAGAAGCGCCCGGCAGGATAACCAGAAAAAGAACGATCAGAGCTTTCAGGAAACCGATCAGGAAATCAACCAGCAGTTCCATTGCACTTTACCACCATTGTTCTGCTTTGTCGTACACCTGCACGTATCGGTATTCTTCCGACTCTGGCTTGAGTCGATGGGAGTCATAGTGAAAGACCGGCGGTTCTGGTTCATCAACTTTCCCCAGCGGGATGCCGCGCCGCTCATCCAGCAAGGCATAGGTCATTCTGGCGAATCCTTCGACCGTTTGCGCCAGATCAGCGAAGACATCGGCTGCTTTCCGGTAGTTCCACGAATGTCCGGCGATGCTGGCAGTCGCAGCAAGCATCTGCCATAGGGGTCGGCAGTGTCGCTGGGGACCGTGACTCCAGCGATCGTTCCACGCCCCCATCTTGTCCCAGCGACTCGCTTTCATTCCCCACCGGTACGGTCGTTCTGCGGTCGTCAATGCCGGGATGAAGTGTTGAACGCGTCCATCGATATTTGTGAACGTTCCCTCCATTTCAGCATACGTTGCCAGCGAGAGCACCAGATCAGCGACCTGGGTAGTCGATGACACATTCGAAGCAGCCACGATCAGTGTATCGGCACCGTCGGCGATCTTACGCCCCTCTTCACCCCATACCTGCTCCAGATCTTCACCGATAACCCACACCAGCTTCAGTTGCTTCGATTCCACTTTTGCCCGGAATTCTTCAACCGAGAGGGAAGCCAGAACGTCGCCCAGTATGGTCTGCACGCCTCGGGTATTCGGACGCCGATCCCGGACGCGCAGGAAGTCATCCTCGAACTCCGGATCCTCCACAGTCATCAGCATCACAGTAGCGGCGGGAATGTACTCCTGGATGAATCGCCGCAGGGCAAAAGCATCTTCATTGGTCAGCATACCGGAAACAACAATGCCGATTTCCTTCGCATCGACACTCTGGAGTTTGTTCCAGAAAGTATCCAGTGCTTCTTCCCACGAAACTTCGGTCAGCGTCCCATTTTCGGTACACACCAGTGGTTTATCGATGCGGTTTTCGTTAACAAACGGATACTGCGTCAACCGCCCCGCATCGCACATCCAGTACTGGTTCACGTACATATTGGTACGAGGTTGGAGGCGAAGGATCTGATTATGCAGCACGCCAACGTACATATTGCACCCGCGGGCGCAACCGGGACAGACCGATGGCGTAAAGCTCATTTCCCACACCCGGGCTTTGAAGCGGAAGTCGCGGCTGGTCAGTGCGCCAACCGGGCACAGCTCGATGACGTTCATTGAGTAGGGATTATCAAACTGGGTCCCCGGAAAGAGTTCAATGGTCACGTGATCACCCCGGTCGACAAAATCGATGACCGGATCGTGGAGAATTTCGTCAGCGTATCGAATGCACCGGGAGCAGGAAATGCATCGTTCTGCATCAAAAATTACATTCGGTCCCCAGATCACGTGCTTCGGCTTGTGATTCTTTTCCTCCACAAATCGACTTTTCCCACGGGAGTAGAAATACGCATACTCCTGCAGCTTGCATTCCCCCGCTTCATCGCAAATGGGGCAGTCCAGTGGATGGTTAATCAGGAGGAATTCCATCACCGCGTGCTGGGATTCGATGACCTCTGGTACCTGGAACAGCACGTGCAGTCCTTCACTGACCGGGTACCGACACGATGGCTGGAGTTTGGGCATATACTGGATGACAGGGTTGCCATTCTCATCTGTTTCAAAGGAACCATCGGGCTTGCGCCGCGGCATTCCCACTTTAACCAGGCAAATGCGGCAGTTTGCTGGCGCCGACATTGCCGGATGCCAGCAAAAATGGGGAATCTCGATGCCGTGTTCTAAGGCAGCTTCCAGAATGCTTTGCCCCTCGCGCGCTTCGATGGGCTTCCCGTCAATGTAGATCGTTGGCATTTGGCGCACAGATTCGTTCGTACAAATTTCGTCAAAAAGCGAAATTACGGAAAATCCGTGGATTAGATGTTATCAGCCAGTAGATACCAGTACAGCCCCGTTGCTGCTTCCAGAAAGCGCAGAAGGAGCAGCCAAAGAGAATGTCCCTGCGGTTAGCCTTTTATCCCTAAATTTGCAGTTTGAAGTTGTGCAACAATGCTGTGGGGACTTCCTTGGCACGGGGCAAGCGGGCAAAGTACATTTTCATTACGGGTGGCGTATTGTCTTCCTTAGGCAAAGGGATTACGTCCGCATCGCTGGGTTTACTGCTCCAGCAGCGAGGCTATACCGTTACGATCATCAAGATGGATCCCTACATCAACGTGGATCCGGGGACAATGAATCCATTACAGCACGGAGAGGTGTACGTGACGGAAGATGGGGCGGAAACCGACCTGGATCTGGGGCATTACGAGCGATTCCTGGGGGTGCAGATGACCCGGATGAATAATGCGACGACCGGGCAAATTTACCACACCGTGATCACCAAAGAGCGGAAGGGGCAGTATCTGGGGAAGACTGTGCAGGTAGTGCCGCACATTACCAATGAGATCAAGCGGCGAATGACCGTCTTTGACCGGGATTATGACATTGTTATCGTGGAAATTGGTGGAACGGTTGGTGACATCGAGTCATTGCCCTTTCTGGAAGCTTCCCGGCAGTTGGTGCTGGAACGGGGACGAACGCAGGCGCTCCATATCCACCTGACCTATGTGCCGTATGTGAAAGCGGTCAAGGAGCTCAAGACCAAGCCGACGCAGCATTCGGTCAAGATGCTGATGCAGTCGGGAATTCAGCCGGAAATCCTGGTCTGCCGTACCGAATACCGGTTGGGGAAAGAGATTCGGAACAAGATTGCGCTGTTCTGTAATGTTGAGCCGGAAGCAGTCATTGAAGCACTCGATCTGGAGACCATCTACGAAGGGCGGTTGCAATATCTGCGGCAGAATCTGGATACGATCGTTGCTCGCAAGCTGCGGCTGAAAAGCGCCAGACCGTCATTGCGGCGATGGTCGCGCTTTGTGCGCCGCATTAAGCAGCCTGTCCGGGAGGTCCGCATTGCATTGATAGGAAAGTATGTGAAAGTGCCGGATGCGTATAAAAGTATTCACGAAGCACTCATCCACGCCGGGGCGGTTCATAATACCCGCGTAAATGTTGAATATGTGGATGCTGAAGCGGTGGAGCAGTCGAAACTTGAGGATCTTTTGGGAGCGGTTGATGGCGCCATTGTGGCTCCCGGCTTTGGGGTGCGGGGTATTGAAGGCAAAATTCGGGCAGTTCAGTTTTTACGCGAACATCGCATCCCCTTTTTCGGCATCTGTCTGGGGATGCAGTGTGCCGTGATCGAGTTTGCCCGAAATGTGTGCGGTCTTACGGGCGCTCATTCCGCCGAGTTCGATCGACGGGCAAAGCATAAAGTGATCGATCTGATGCCGGATCAACGGGACGTTACAATGAAAGGCGGCACGATGCGGCTGGGAAGCTATCCCTGCATTTTGAAAGAGGGAACCCTGGCGTATCGAGCATACCGTAAGAAAGTCGTGCAGGAACGGCATCGCCATCGGTACGAAGTGAACAATCAGTATCGGGAGATTCTCCAGCAGCACGGTATGGTCTTCAGCGGACTGTCGCCGGATGAGCGGCTGGTGGAAATTATTGAGTTACCCGGCCATCCGTGGTTCCTGGGGACGCAGTTCCATCCGGAATTTAAATCGCGGGCAGTGACGGGACATCCGCTGTTCATCAGCTTTGTCAAAGCAGCCCTGGAGCGACATCAAGGAGAAAGCGATGATGTTTGATCCAGAAATTCTGATCGTCGGAGAGCTGGGGTTTTCTGTCAATTTCTACCCTTTTTCCATTATGCATCCGCTGTGGGAGCTACGGACTGGCGCATTGTGTCACTACGAAAAGCTGATGCGCCATTTTCCGAAAGCCAAACTCATCTTCGATGGGCGATCGCTTCAACGTGCCGCCTTTGCCGCCCGCCATCAGGTGCCGATGGATCGTGCGATTGATCCGGGACGAAGCATCCTTATTTTAGCAGGGAATGTCCTGCCAACAACGGACTCTCTGAAAGCGTTGCGCCAGTCGTATGAAGAAGCAGTCAGGGATGCCGAAGTGTCGGTGGTGATCTTTTTGTCGAAAAACACGCCGATCGGCGCCTATATTCCCGCCGACATTGCACGCCAGCATCACGAGAGTTTGACGCTGGATAATCTGGTAGCGCTTTCCCATCCGGTATTTCAGGCAGCACAGCGGGTGGAAACCACAGCGGTATGCTTCCACTATCTGTGGGAAATTTTTGATTTTCTTGGAGAAGCGATCCAGGATGATTTTCAATGGTTTCCGAAAACCGTTCCTGCTGATTTGCTGAGCCGATCGGATATCACCCTGATCGAAGCCGATGCAATGAGCATTGCTGCTGATGTGCAGATTGATCCGTATACGGTGTTGGATGCTCGCACCGGTCCGATCATTATTGAATCTGGCGTGCGCATTATGGCGCACAGCTATATCCAGGGACCTGCCTATCTGGGACCGCGATGCCTTGTCAAGCCCGGAACGCAACTGCTGGGCAATACCGCTTTTGGTGAGTATTCCAAAGTAGCAGGCGAGGTGGAAGAAAGTGTGATCCACGCTTTTTCCAATAAGCAACACCTGGGATTTCTGGGGCATTCCTACCTGTGTGAATGGGTGAATTTTGGTGCCGGCACCAATGTCTCGAATCTGAAAAACAACTACGGTATCATTAAGGTGCAACTGGAGAATACCAAACTGGCAACCGGGCGAATGTTCTTGGGCGTGCTGTGCGGTGATCATACCAAGACCAGCATTAACACCCAGATCAATTCCGGTACGCTCATCGGTATCTGCTGCAATATTTTTACAACCGGATTTCCGGAGAAGTTTATTCCCTCCTTTTCGTGGGGCGGGCACGCCGATGCCCCGCTGTACTATGTGACCAGCGCTATTGCGACGGCGAAAACGGTAATGGCACGCCGCAATCGAACATTGCTACCTGAAGAAGAGGTGATTCTGCGCAAGGAATATGAGCGGGTTGCTCAGCGCCATTATGCAGGGTAGGAAGTGGCTGCCCAATGGAGAACAGTTCTGATCGTCATTAGCAGTTTCTGGAAAATAACAAGCAAGGAACAAAAGGAGTTGGGCAATGAACAACCCGTTGGATCTGGTCCAGGCAATGGCAATGGAGACGGCGGAAGAGTTTCGGAAGGAGAAAAACAACGGGCAGCCAGTGGAAATCCCGGATTTTGGTCCCGGTGATCAGGTAGAGGTGGATGTGCTGGTTGTCGAAGGCGATAAAGAGCGGATTCAAACCTTCAAAGGCGTCGTGCTCTACCGCCGCGGCAGTGGGATGGGGGAGACCTTCTGCGTTCGGAAACTCTCTGATGGCATCGGCGTTGAACGAATTTTTCCAGTTCGCTCCCCGTTTGTGCAGGCAATTCGTGTGACTCGGAAAGGGAAGGTACGCCGGGCTCGCCTGTACTATCTGCGCAATCTGACCGAAAAGCAAATTCGGGCGAAGACAGCGAAGTCCCGATAATTACCGATCCAGAAGCTGTCGTTACTGGAGCTGAACGCTCCGCTGTTCGCCCGTGCTTCCTGCCAGGAGGAGTGTCTCGCTCAATGCTTGTCTACAGTGAGCATCGCTTTCAGGGGATCAGGGTGTTAACCATCATCGGATTCTCCGAAGGGGACGAAGGGGAGGTGAACGTGCACCGGAAGAGAACGTAGCAGTGGATGGATGACAATGGCAGCGCTTCGCGTGTTCTGGAATCTGAGGATGCAATGGCAGAGGGTGAACAAAAGCAGGCGGCTTCCGCCGCCTGCCGGTGGTGAGATTTCCCAGGGGAAGAACCAACATCTATGGACACAGGGGCAGGGAGTGCCCTCCATTCATACGCAGGGAGTGCCCTCCGTTTCTCTAAATGCAAACTTACGGCTGACCCCGGCGGATGTGCAAGGGAAGAATTCCCAACCATTTGTAGGAATTTTCCCACAATTGTTCTGGGGCGTTCTGCTGCTGTGCGCCGTTCTGATCGGCTGTTCACCATCGCCGGAGCAGCATCCGCAGCGGGTAACACGAGAAGAGCACGACACCGTCCGGCTGGTGCTGGCACTGGATACCTTCCATCTGAGCTCTGCGGCAGCGGCACTGGTTTCTACGCCTGCTATCGTGCACCTGGTACGAGTTATTGACTCAGCAGCACCAGATCTCCGATTCGTGTTGCGTCCGGATTCCCCGGCAGATGGATCGCTGCAGCTCCATTTCGGTCGCATTCACCGCGTGGTGCGATGTCGTGCCATCGTTCAGTGGAACAATCACCAGCAGGATACGGGTACTGGATACGGCATCATTCGGTATCAAACAGCGGCAGGGCAGTGGATTCCGCTGCCAGCGTACTATGATGCTTTGTTCCGTGCGATCGCAGCAGCGCTACCACAGCCGATGGCGCACGTATCGCCTGCTGATGCCTATCGTTTGCCCGCCGATCCCGTTGTCGTTCTCGGCATTGCATTCCTGCCGTCTCCGTATGCTGCGCGCTGGAAGATCTATGCAGAGAAGATTCTGCTGTCTTATCGGGTGAGCGCTGCGATCGTTCAGGAACTTGCCCATTCGAACCACTGGGTCGTTTTCGACCTGGATTCGAGGGATTCGCTCTACCGACAGGGCGGATTGCTGGGTGTGGAGAATTACAATCCTCCAACGCCAGAAGAATGGCAACTCCTTGCCAATGCCGGCATTCCGCTGACAGTGGTGGGCGCCATTCGATTGTTAACTCCCTGGGAGGCAGAAGCAACGCTCCAACTGATTCGCCTGAATGGGACAGAGCGAAAACTGATTGCTGAGCACCGCCGCCGCTTCACCGCAGATAATGCGGATACAGTACAGGCTGTTTTTCGTGCCCTTGCAGCGCAGTTGCGGCAGCACAGTCTTCAATCGCCACCTTAGCGCAGGGATTTTTTTTAAACAACAACGACCGAAAAGTCACGTCATAAACGGCAACGGTGAGGCAAAGAGGAATTCCTGAATGAATATGTTTGGTGCACGCTCCGGGCTGTTTGGTTCGATGCCCCCGGTGATCAAAGCGTTGATTTTGATTAATGCCCTGATTTTTGTCACCGTCAACTGGTTCCTGGGCTTGTTGACCATTGGAGGAGTGTCGGTTGAATGGTACGTGGTCCAGTATTTTGGCTTGCAGCCGCTGGCAACGGCGTTCCCCCATCTCTACGTGTACCTGTGGCAGCTCATTACCTATCAATTTCTGCACGGTGGCTTCTGGCACATCTTTATGAACATGTTCATCCTGTGGATGTTCGGCGTTGAGCTGGAGCAGCAGTGGGGATCAAAACGATTTCTGGCGTACTACCTGCTCTGCGGCATCGGTGCAGGCATTGCGAATGTGTTGATTTCACCGCTGTTTTCGCAACCGGCGCCGACCATTGGCGCTTCTGGTGCCATTTACGGAATTCTCCTGGCGTTCGCTCTGCATTTTCCGAATCGACTGGTCATTGTTTTTCCTCTGTTTTTCCCAATTCCAGCTCGGATCTTGATCTTTGGCTACATCATTCTGGATTTGGTGTTAGGGGTAACGGGAAGTGGTGGAAACGTTGCCCGCTTTGCGCACGTTGGTGGCGCCCTGTTCGGCTGGTTCTTGCTGCGGTATGGCGACCGGTTCGGTATTTTACCAGCAGCGGAGCGAGTGCTGGAAAAAGTTCTGCCCCGGCGGCTTTTCTATGGTCCGCTACCACCACCACCTCGCTACCAGGTGACCACCACGGCACCGCCGCCGGCGGAAACGCCGTCGTGGTTCCGGGTCTATTCGCCGGAAGAAAAACCGGAAGAGCCACTGGAAGAAGAACAGCGGCGCCAACTGGAAAATGAGGTCGACCGCATTCTGGATAAACTCCAGCGGGAAGGCTATCAGAGTCTGACCGATGAGGAAAAACGCATTTTGTATGAAGCCAGCAAGCGGTTGTAAGATAAGTGTGGAGGACAGATGATCGAAATACCCGTGGTTGGCAATGGACAGCAGGAAGCGGTAGTCCGTCCCTTTCCACGCCGGCAGAGCCGGCAGGTGATGGTCGGCGATGTTCCCATCGGTGGCGGAGCGCCGATTAGCGTGCAGACGATGACCAAGACAAAGACAGCAGACGTAGAAGCAACTGTTGCCCAGATCCAGCGGTGTGCTGAAGCAGGTGCTGATCTGATCCGGGTAACGGTCAACGATAAATACGCAGCGGAAGCCATTGGAGAAATTGTGCGGCGCTCGCCAATTCCGGTTATTGCGGATATTCACTTCAACCACGTTTTTGCGCTCAAAGCGATCGAAGCCGGCGTTGCCAAAGTGCGGATCAATCCCGGTAACATTGGAAATCGGGAGCGGATTCGGCAGGTGCTGGAGCGGGCGAAAGAACGCTCCATCCCGATTCGCATCGGCGTCAACTCTGGATCGCTGGAGAAGGATCTGCTGGAAAAATATGGCTATCCAACGGCTGAAGCACTGGTGGAAAGTGCGCTGCGCCACGTGGAAATTGCGCAGGATTTCGGTTTCGACGACATTGTCATCTCGGTCAAGTCCACCAGCGTGCGTTTGATGATCGAAGCCTATCGGCTGCTGGCGCAGAAAACCGATTTCCCGCTCCATCTGGGCGTTACCGAGGCGGGGCTTCCCGGCACTGGAACCATTAAATCGGCTGTGGGCATCGGTACCCTCCTGGCGGAAGGCATTGGAGATACCATCCGGGTGTCGCTGACAGCGGAGCCGGAGCAGGAGGTGGAAGTGGGGAAAGAAATCCTCCGCTCGCTGGAACTTGCCCAGCGACACGTGGAAATTATTGCCTGTCCCACCTGTGGTCGGTTGGACATCGATCTGTTTGCCATCACTCGCCAGTTAGAGGAAGCGGTTAAAGGGATCAAAAAGCCGGTCAAGGTCGCATTGCTGGGATGTGTGGTCAATGGACCGGGCGAAGCCAGCGAGGCGGATATCGGCATTGCCGCCGGTCGTGGCGTGGCAATCCTCTACCGGAAGGGCGAAGTCGTGCGCCGGCTGAAAGAGGAGGAGATCATTCCGGCGCTGCTGGAAGAAATTGAAAAGTTCGAGCCTGAGCAAAATCAGTAGTGCGCCAAACGTTACCGGAATCCTGAATTTGCACCATCAATGTTGCCGCCGCTCTTCCCGAAAAGAGCCATAGCAAGGCGCAGCCGTAGCGTGCACCGGGGATGTACGCTTCAACATATCGGGAACGCACCCTTTAGGGTGCATCTTTTTGCCGGCGAAAGCCGGCGCTGCCTGCGACTGGGAGCGCACGCTTCAGCGTGCAGAAACATGCCGACGAAAGCCGGCGCTCCCAGTGCCAGCGCTCCCAGTGGGGCGCTTTCAGTTCACTGGGAGCGCACACTTCAGTGTGCATCTTTTATCTCTTGCCGGCGAAAGCCGGTGCTCCCTGCGGCTGGGAGCGCACGCTTCAGCGTGCATCTTTTTGCCGGCTCAAGCCGGCGCTCCCAGTGCCAGCGCTGCCAGTTCACAGTTTCCCTGTCCCGCTGCCGATATGCAGCGCCGGCGAGGTTCTGCCCATCGTCTGCTGGAAAAGTTGCAATTTTGTAGTTCGCAAAGGGGCGCAAGCAAGTGTGGTTCAACGGAAAGGGTGGATCGATGGAATACGAAAAGTTAGTGCCGCCAGCAGAAGGGGCGAAGATTACGGTCAACAGTGATGGGACGCTCAATGTGCCGGACTTTCCGATCATTCCATTTATCGAAGGGGATGGCACCGGTCCGGATATCTGGGCGGCTGCGCAGCGAGTGTTCGATGCAGCGGTCGAGAAAGCGTACGGAGGAGCCCGCAAAATTGTGTGGTTCGAGGTGTATGCAGGCGAGAAAGCTAACAGGGTGTATGGCAAGCCAGTGTGGTTGCCGGAAGATACATTGAAAGCGATTCGGGAGTACGTGATCGCTATCAAAGGTCCGCTGACAACGCCGGTGGGCGGCGGTATTCGTTCTATCAACGTGGCACTGCGGCAGAAACTGGATCTGTACGTTTGCCTCCGTCCTGTCCGCTACTTCCCCGGCGTCCCTTCACCGGTGAAGCATCCAGAACTGGTGGATATGGTGGTGTTTCGGGAAAACACCGAAGACATTTACGCCGGCATTGAGTTTCGAGCTGGTACCGAGGAGCAACGCAAATTTATGGAGCTGTTCCGAACGCATTTCCCGGAGGAATACAAAAAAATTCGCTTTGGTGAAGAAGCGCCGGATCAGGTGGGCATCGGAATTAAGCCGGTCTCCAAACCCGGATCCCAGCGGCTGGTTCGAGCAGCAATCCGGTATGCGTTGCAGCATCAGCGTCGATCAGTAACGCTGGTGCACAAAGGCAACATTATGAAGTTCACCGAAGGGAGTTTCCGGGATTGGGGCTATGAGCTGGTGCGAACCGAATTTGCCGATGTTGCGTGCACCTGGGAAGATTGCAATGGGCAACCGGAAGGGAAACTGCTGGTTAAGGATGCTATTGCCGATGCTTTCCTGCAACAGATTCTCACGCGACCGGCAGAGTTCGATGTCATTGCCACCCCGAATCTAAACGGCGACTACATCAGTGCTGCGCTGGCAGCACAGGTTGGTGGCATTGGCATTGCTCCCGGTGCAAATATCAACTTCGAGACTGGCTATGCGATCTTTGAAGCAACGCACGGCACGGCGCCCAAGTACGCTGGGCTGGATAAGGTCAATCCCAGCTCTGTCATTCTCTCAGGGGAAATGATGCTGCGCTATATGGGATGGAATGAAGCAGCCGATCTGATCATTCAGGGGCTGGAAAGAACGATACAGGATAAGATTGTGACTTACGACTTTGCCCGGCTGATGGAAGGGGCAACAGAAGTGCGTACATCGGAATTTGGCTCTGCCATTATCGAACGTATGACCGGATGAGCAGCAGGCAACGTGGTGCAGCAATTGCGAAACTCAGCGGCTGGATTGTTGTAGCCCTCCTCCTCACACACTGTGGGACGGAGCAGCCGCAGTCGTCTCTTCCAACCGTTCGATTCTGGCATTTCTGGTCGGAACCAGCACAGCGGTCGGCAATCCAGACCATCGTTCGACAATTCGAGCAGCAGTATCAATGCCGGGTTGAGTTGAGCGAGTTGAGCTGGAATGATGGAAAAGCCAAGCTCTTTGCAGCATTTAACGCTGGCACCGCTCCAGACGTTCTGGAATTGGGGTCTGATTGGGTTGCGCAGTTTTCCGCTGCCGGCGTACTGGCGGATCTGAGCGATTCGGTTGATCTTGCCCGTTTCCTTCCCTTCACCCATCCACCTGCCCGATGGGAGGGGAAAACCTATGCTGTTCCGTGGGTGGTCGATACCCGGGTTTTGTTTCTCAACGATTCATTGCTGCAGGAAGCGGGCGTGTCAGCGCAGCCGCCAGCAGATGTTGATCAGTGGTATGCGCAGTCGCAGGCAGTGCAGCAGTTGCCCGACGCCTATGGCACCGGCGTCAATGGCGCCGATCCCCATCGGTTGTACAAGAAGGTTTTACCGTTTCTGTGGAGTAATGGCGGGGAACTGCTGGATAGTACCGGATTTCCAACCTTCGATCGACCGGAAAACATTGAAGCAGTGGAGCGATATGTCCAGTTTGCAGAGGTGGGACTGGTGGAAACACAGCGGCGGCTGGATGATCTGTTTATCCAGGGAAAAATCGGTTTCTGGATTTCCGGATCGTGGCTGCTGGATCGGATACCGAAGGAAAATCCGTCATTGCGCTACCGCCTTGCGCTGGTACCGCCGATGCCGGGCGGCGAAAGTCGCTCCTTTGCCGGAGGCGAATATCTGGCGATTGCAAAATCGACGAAGCAGTTTCGCCTGGCGCTTCAGTTGGTGCGGTATCTGACCAGCGCCGACGTTGCATTGCAATTCTGCAAGCTGGTAAGCTCCGCCGGATTCCCTGCGGATACTGCAACCTTTGCCGACCCGTACTTTGCGACGGTACCGGGGCGTGCCGTTTTCGCACAGCAGTTGCGCTTTGCCCGAATGACGCCGGTGCATCCGCAGTGGCTGGAGTTCGAGCGTCTGTTTGAAGAAGCGGTTACCAGAGTGTTGTACGGCAAGCAGACGGCAGCAGAAGCGTTGCGACAGGCACAGCAGCAGGCAGTGCAAATTGCGCAACGTCGCCGTTGAACATCGAGTGATGCAATAGGTGCCAGTGGTTGATTGTCTTTGCAATCTGACCGGAAGCAAGTAAAACCATAGAAACGGGGGAACGATGGCGGAAGATATTTTTGGTATCCGAAAAACGCTGGAAACAGCCGCAGGGACGGTGCAGTACTATAGCTTAAAAGCACTGGCAGATCAGGGATACTCGATTGAGTCCTTGCCCTTTTCCATCCGGATTTTGCTGGAAAACACGCTGCGCAATTACGACGGATTTGGTGTTACCCGCGAGCACATCGAAACACTGCTGAACTGGCAACCGCAACCACCGCAGAAAGAGGTGCCGTACAAACCAGCGCGCATTTTGATGCAGGACTTTACCGGCGTGCCTGCGGTTGTGGATCTGGCATCGCTCCGGGCAGAGTATGCGCGCAAGGGATGCCCGCCAAAAGACATCAATCCGCTCATTCCGACCGATCTCATCATCGATCACTCGGTACAGGTGGAATATTTCGGCACGCTCTATGCTTTCAGCAAGAATGTAG
>JALWJX010000007.1:0-2876 GCA_026996895.1 Candidatus Kapaibacterium sp. | reverse complement strand
ATCGGGAGCGGTATCAGTTGCTCAAGTGGGCACAAAAAGGATTTTCGAACTATCGCGTTGTACCGCCGGGAATGGGAATCTGTCACCAGGTGAATCTGGAGTACCTGGCGCAAACGGTGATTCACCGCGACGGGCTGGCATTCCCGGATACGCTGGTCGGAACGGATAGTCACACGCCGATGGTCAATGGGATCGGGGTCGTCGGCTGGGGCGTCGGCGGCATTGAAGCAGAAGCTGCATTGCTCGGACAGCCCATCTATATGCTGGTGCCGCAGGTTATCGGACTGGAACTGACCGGTTCGTTGCCAGAGGGCGCCACGTCGACGGATCTGGTACTGACGATTACTGAATTGTTGCGCCGTTACGGCGTTGTCGGGAAATTTGTCGAGGTCTTTGGCGATGGTTTGAAGACCCTGACCGTTCCGGATCGGGCAACGATTTCCAATATGTCTCCGGAATTTGGGTGTACCATCACGTATTTCCCGGTGGATGATCAGACCCTTGAGTATCTGCGACGCACTGCTCGATCACCGGAACACATTGATCTGGTGGAACGGTACACGAAAGAAAATCTTCTCTGGCGGTCGGGGAGCGAACAGATTCAGTACACCCACGTTCTCCGGCTGGATCTTTCCACTGTGGAACCGTCGATCGCTGGTCCGAAACGCCCGCAGGATCGCATCGCCTTGAAAGCGGCAAAACAAACCTTTATTCAGTTGCTGCAGGATGGATACGGACGTCAGTATGTGCCGCTGGAGCAGCGAGTGCCGTGGCAGGAGGAAACGGTGCCGGAACTGGAACAATGGGCAGATGAAGGTGGTGCCAGTAATGGTGGAACGGTGCAGCCTGTGGCAGTACAGGTGCCAGCCGAAGTCCATATCGAGCCGGAGCAGACGGCTGCTGGATTGCGGTCTGTGGAGATTCGGATTGGCAATGATGAGTTCTTGCTGAGCGATGGTTCCATCGTCATTGCGGCAATTACCAGTTGTACCAACACTTCGAACCCCTCGGTGATGCTGGGAGCAGGATTGGTCGCAAAGAAAGCGGTGGAACGAGGACTGGAAGTGAAGCCGTGGGTAAAAACCAGTCTGGCGCCCGGCTCCAAAGTGGTGACGCAGTACCTGGAGCGATCGGGGCTGATGCCTTTTTTGGAAGCCCTGCGTTTCCACGTGGTCGGCTATGGTTGTACAACCTGCATCGGTAATAGCGGACAGTTGCTGGCACCGGTTGCGAAGGCAGTGCAGGACTATGATCTGGTCGTTGCCTCCGTGCTGTCTGGAAATCGGAACTTTGAAGCGCGGATCCACCCGCTGGTGAAAATGAACTTCCTGGCTTCACCGCTGCTGGTGGTAGCGTATGCGCTGGCGGGGCGAATCGATATCGATTTTGCCACTGAACCGATCGGATACGATCCCAATCTGGAGCCGGTCTACTTGCGGGATATCTGGCCCACGATGGAGGAAATTCGCGATCTGATGCACGACGTGCTCGATCCCAACGATTTCCGCCAGACATACCGCACCATCTTCGGTGGCGATGAGCGGTGGCAGCAGTTGCCGGCACCTGCCGGTGAATTGTTCGAATGGGATCCGAATTCGACCTATATTCGGGAAGCACCGTTTTTCCACGATCTGCCGGAAGAGCCACCGGCATTGCAGGACATTCGCAACGCACGCGTGTTGCTGCTACTGGGCGATTCCGTCACGACGGACCACATTTCCCCGGCAGGGGCTATTCCTCCGGATTCTCCAGCGGGGCAATACCTGATCGCTCACGGGGTGCAGCCGAAAGACTTCAATTCTTACGGATCGCGACGTGGCAATCACGAAGTGATGATCCGGGGAACATTTGCAAATGTGCGGCTGCGGAATCGACTGGTGGATCGAGAAGGCGGATGGACCCGCTACCATCCAACCGGTGAGGTGATGACCGTATATGAAGCGGCGATGAAGTACAAAGAAAACAACATTCCTTTGCTGGTCATTGCGGGCAAAGAGTATGGGAGCGGTTCCTCCCGCGATTGGGCGGCAAAAGGAACAGCGTTGCTGGGCATTAAGGCGGTAATTGCAGAAAGTTTCGAGCGGATCCACCGGAGCAATTTAGTCGGTATGGGTGTGTTACCACTGCAATTTCTGGAAGGACAATCCGCAGAGCATCTGGGCTTGCAGGGCGATGAAATCTTCGACATTGAAGGAATAGCAGAGGGGCTGACACCCGGTAAACGGTTGCGGGTCGTTGCGCGGAAACCAGGCGGATCGACAGTAGAATTCGAGGTGCTGACGCGCCTGGATTCCGAAATTGAAATCGCATACTACCACCACGGCGGCATCTTACAGTACGTGCTGCGCCAGTTTCTCCACCGCTGCCGATAACCTGGTGCATCCAGAAAGGGGTGCGGTGCGATAGCCAGCACTGCAAGGAATCCCTCGCCGGGAGCGCCGACGCTGGGAGCGCCGGCTTTAGCCGGCAAAGAAAGTGCAACCCTAAAGGGTGCGTTCCCGGTGAATGCACACTGAAATGTGCGCTCCCGGATCCTCTTCGACGCCCTTGCCTGTGTCCGGAATTTTTTGTATATTTGCCTCACACTGTTAGTTCGTTTCACAATTTCAAGGATTACAAAATGACAAAAGCGAAAACATTTTCTGCAAATCGTGTGTGTGTGTGTGTGTGTGTGTGTACACACTCCTGTTTGCAATGACCCTTTCAGCACTTGCCCAGGGCTTGCACGTCTTTGAACGCACCATCGGCATTTCCAACGCTGTGACCCGAACCTTTGATCTGGAAAAACCCGCCGTGGTCAGAGAAGCAATCGTGGGAGTCAATTACAAAGTGTACGGAGGATGGAATCAAATCGGGATCTGGGAAGTTGATTCGAC
>JALWJX010000006.1 GCA_026996895.1 Candidatus Kapaibacterium sp. | reverse complement strand
GACGTCGGCAGGATGGAGGTGCGGTGGCGGATGTCTCTGCTTCAGTGGGATGGCAATACGCTCCGATGGATTGATCCGACGGCGAATCCTGCAATTGGTATCAGCCGCTGGTCGTTGGAGCTTGCAACTTTGTGGCAATTGTAGAAAGGATGCGATGGAATGCGGCAATGGTGGATCTACGGAATAGCTGTGTTGTGCATCGTGACGGGTGTCAGAGCGCAGTTTTCCAATTTTCTGTTTATGGCAGAACCTCCAGCAATCGGCACACTCCGACTGCGGCTGAGCGGATTTTACACTTCTGCCAATGCCTTCTATAACGCCGACGGCCAGTTGATCTCGGTGCTCCGCCTCAATGCGGATACGCTGGGATATCAGGAACGGTGGCGACTGGCGTATCAGCAATGGGGAACGGATATAGAAGCAGAATTTCGCCCGTGGCAGTTGAGTAGTATCACGATCGGCGTGCGACTGGAACAATTTCGCCACGTCACAACGCACACCCGGCTTTACGAAGGAGGGCTCCGATATCGATTCGACTCTGTCTACACCACCGTCCGTTTCCCAACCCTGTATGGTGGCACTCGGCTGTTTTTATGGAAACGTTCTCAGAGCCAGTTTGCGTTGCAGCCGCAGGTTGTGCTCCGCCCGCCGATGTTCACCGATGATCCTGTTTTGTTCCGGGCGCCGAAAGTCGAAGTCCATCTTACGGCGGAAGGGAGTGCAGCCATTCACAATGGGCAACTCCATTTCCGGGTGGGATACCAGTGGCGATCACCGCCGTATAACGACGTGCTGGCGTTGACCACCAGCTACCGCCTTCCCATCGTCCATTCTACCCGGTTGCACCTCTTTGCTCGCAGCATTCTCAGTTTGCTGACTCCTCAGGAAGATTTCCCAACGACGCAGCAGCCGGTGCGCGAGCAGTGGATCGACGGCGGGATGGTCTTCCACGTGTTTGTTTCCGAACAAATCTTTGCAGAAGCAGGTTTCAGCGTTCTTCTGTGGGGGAAAAATGTGTGGAATCGAAACATCATCTGGGGAGCGATCGGGTTGTTCCTTCCCGATGTCCTCGCTTCGTCTCCATAGATCAACGTTGGAGTACAGAGCGTAACAGTTGCGATCCTGCGGTGTTGGTTACAGGAAAAGGCGACAGGCAGGGGAATGGATAGAGCAGACGGTACACGGCAGCGACGCTGGCTTCTTGGTTTACTCGTTTTTGGATTGCCGCTGCTGCTTCGGGCACAGCCAGAAGCGCAGGATGTTTTCGCCAGTTTTCAGCCAGCCAGTGCCGTTACGCAGAGCCGCGGTATTTACAGCCTGTGGAGCAATCCGGGCAACCTGGCGTTACAGCCACCAGTGGATACCCTCCGCATCCCTTCGCCGCTGCTGCCGGCGGAAACGGAAATCGTTCCGTTTCTGGAACTGTCATTGCTGCAACCTTCCGCTGCTGTTTTTTCCTCTGCGCTCGACCGTTCGGAGCTGTTGAATATGCTGGTGGCAAAAATTTCGACGCCGCTAACAACAGCAGAAAAGCAGCGACTGGTACAGGCGTTTGTGAACAATGGGCTGGCACTTTCCACCCAGATGGTCTACGGCGCCGGATGGCTGCGCCTGGCTCCTCATACCGCTATCGGCATAGCGGTGCGGGAGCGGATCAGCGCATATCTCCGCTTTAATCGCTTCGTCTCGGAACTCAGTTTCTACGGTCGCTTCCATCCGTATTTTGATTCCATCGCCGTTATCGATGGAGATACCGTGGGCTTTTCAACCAGTCCCCATCGCTTTTCGGAATTGTTCGAAGGTACCATTCTGGA
>JALWJX010000005.1 GCA_026996895.1 Candidatus Kapaibacterium sp. | reverse complement strand
GTAGAGCAAGGGCAACGGGAAGAACGGCAGACGCTTCGATTGTTAGATAGCCTTCGACAGGCAGCGCTGAGTGGCACTTCCTTTGAAGAACTGGCAAAACGATACTCACAGGATGAATTGACACGCCCCTATGGAGGATATCTGGGCAGAATTCCGGTTGAGAAATTGCCAGAGCCGATGCGGGCTGTTCTGGATACCCTGCCAGAAGGGGGAATCACACCTCCGTTAAAATATGAAGCTGGCGGGGATAAGACAGCCTATCACATTGTGTGGAAAAAGAAATTTATCCCCGCGCATTATCCGGATCTGAACCAGGATTACGACTTTATTCGCCAGATGGCACTCCAGTGGAAAAAGCAGCAGGTCTATCAGCGCTGGATCGCAGAGCTTAAAAAGGAGATTTTCTGGGAGCGGCGTCGATAGAAAAGCTTTGTGAATGGCGCTGTGAGGATTTTAACCTCCCATCCTTAATTTTCGTAATTTCCGTACCTTTGCAGCTTTGGTATTGTTCGATCAGACGGTTAGGTCGATGGGAAAGCAGCGGCGATTTCAGATATGGAAACTCCCGATTCATACCCAGATTCTGGTAGCAATGGTTCTGGGAGCGCTGTTTGGACTGGCATTTCCCGTGAATCGACAGGCGATCATTGTAAAGACACCGGTGGAAGAAGCGGAAATTGCTGCGTGGCAAGAAGCAGAGATCTGGATGCCAGCGCAGGATTCCATTTTATTCCGAACCTCGAGTCGATCGGAACTTATTCGTTTTTTTCGCAAACTTTCGTTTGAGCAGCGACAACAGATTGTTCTTCGATTCCGGGTGCCAACAGATGGGCAGCGAGAATATCACCCGGTCGTTGCCCTCAAAGTTCCTTCCAGTATTGCAGCCGATCTGAAACCCATTGGGACCCTGTTTCTGAATCTCCTGAAGATGATCGCAATTCCGTTAGTACTGGGAACATTGATTGTTGGTGCTGCTTCTTTGGGCGATTTGCGGAAAGTAGCACGCATTGGAACGAAAACGATTGGATTCTATCTGGTCACAACTGCGGTGGCGATTACCATTGGTCTGGTTGTTGCCAATGTGATGGAGCCAGGCAAGACGTTGTCACCGGAGCTTTCCCGACAACTTCGTGAGACTTTCCGGGAGGATGTGGTTGCGAAAGTGCAGCAAAAAGCAGATTTTAATGTGCTGGATTTTTTTGTGAACATTGTCCCAACCAATCCCTTTGAAGCTATAGCTTCTGGCGATATGCTCAACATTGTGTTCTTTGCTGTCTTCTTTGGACTGGTGCTGACCGCGCTGCCCAAGGAGAAAGCACAACCGATGATTCACTTTTTCGATTCTCTGGGGACAGCGATGATCAAAATGGTGGAAGTGGTAATGCTGATCGCGCCTTTCGGGGTTTTTGCTTTAATCGCTGCGGTCGTTGCCAGCTTTGGTTTTGATATTCTGCAGACATTGATCTGGTACGTGCTGGCAGTTGTGCTGGGATTGCTGCTGCACGCTGTCGTTTTTTATCCGTTGTTGCTGAAGACACTGGCTCGCTTTCCAATTCGGAAGTTTTTTAAAGAAGTAGAACGGGCACAGCTTCTGGCGTTTTCAACCAGTTCTTCTGCTGCCACCTTGCCGGTATCAATGCGAGTTGCAGAACGGTTGGGCATTCCATCATCGATTTACTCTTTTGTGCTGCCATTGGGTGCAACAATCAATATGGATGGAACAGCGTTGTATCAGGGCATTGCCGCAGTGTTTATTGCTCAGGTGTATGGGATACCGTTGGACCTTTCTGCGCAACTGACAATTGTTTTTATCGCTACAATGGCATCAATTGGGACAGCGCCGGTGCCTGGCGTTGGGATTATTATGTTGATTATCGTACTGCAATCTGTAGGCATTCCAGAAGAAGGCATTGCGCTGATTCTGGGTGTTGATCGCATCCTGGATATGCTGCGTACAACGCTCAATGTGACTGGCGATCTAACTGCTTCCGTTGTCATTGCTGCTTCGGAAAAAGGACTGGCAAAGGCTGCTTAGCAATTATGGAGTTTTGGCAAATTCAGGGGGCAGAGCAATAGTGCCTAAGATCGTGGGCAATAAAGCGCCGGTAACAGGGGGAAGATTGCCAGCGAGATGGTGCCAGGTTCGATATGCAAGGTACGCGAAACAAACGGCTTCCTTGGCATCCGGGTCGATACCTTTGTCTGCGGTTGAAAATAGATGGTAGTTCGGCAGGAGCTGGCGGAGGTATTCCATAAGCGTGGTATTGTGAAGTCCACCTCCTGAGATGAAAAGTTGCTGAGCTGTTTCTGGTGCAAAACGCTGGATGTGATCGGCGATACTCCACGCTGTTAAGTACGTAAGCGTTGCTAGAACGTCGTGGGGAGCGATGTCGGGGAATTCCTGCAGGAGGTTTTCGACCCATCCCCAGTGAAAAGTTTCCCGTCCCGTACTTTTCGGAGGAGGTTGCATAAAAAACGGGTGTTGCTGCAAAGCATGGAGGAATTCAGGGTGGACAGTGCCCTGTGCCGCCAGTTGCCCGTCAGCATCATAAGGCTGTTGAAAAAAGTGCTGCGCTGCTGCGTTGATCAATACGTTGCCAGGACCGGTGTCGAATGCC
Source organism: Candidatus Kapaibacterium sp. (assembly GCA_026996895.1). Taxonomy (GTDB): domain Bacteria; phylum Bacteroidota; class Ignavibacteria; order Kapaibacteriales; family WFXC01; genus WFXC01. The sequence goes on along the minus strand of JALWJX010000005.1, from coordinate 5,647 downwards.
CGGATGTAAACGGGAGGCAAAGATGCTGGGGGAAGAATCGTGACGTTGGCGATACCGCCAATGTTCAGCATAACGACCGGGTAGTGGGCATCACGAAAATATGCAGCATCAAAGAGTGCAACTAATGGGGCACCCTGTCCTCCTAATGCCACGTCCGCTGATCGAAAATCACTGATAACGGGCAGGTGAAGGAGATTCGCAAGGGTACTGCCGGAGCCTAACTGCAAGGTTGTTCGGATACTGTAACCGGCGAATTGGTGGGGATATGGATTGTGCCATACTGTCTGTCCGTGGAAACCTACGGCGGTGATTGTCAATAAATCGATGTCTTCTTGTTCACAAAATTGTTTGCAGGCATCAGCAATGGCATAGGTGTACGCGATATGTAGATCAGCAAAGGTTTGTACGTTGACCGGGGTGGTAAGGAGTTGTTCTAAGGATTGGACAATGGCTGGAGGATATGGTAGCGTAAGGTGCTGCATACCAAGCAGGTCGGGGACTGCTGCTGCAGGATCGATATGAAAAGTGACCAGAGCAAGGTCGATCCCATCAAGGGAGGTGCCGGTCATAATGCCGATATAGCGTTCGATCTGCATAAAACTAAACACCAAGTAAAAAAGTCAGTGCCAGGAACAGTCCCCCGAAATTCGTAATCGGGATTCCAGCAATGCTTTCTAATCCAGGATTGCCGAATGGGACGTAGTAATAGCGAATGATAAACTGTGCCAGGGATTCAGTGAAGGTAGTAAACTGAATTCCCATTCCTCCAACGACAGCCGGACGGATGTAAAGATCCACATCTCCGAGAGCGCTCCAGAAATCGATAAATGCTCCATCCGGTTGCCGATTTTCACGATAAGGAGTTGCAGCGATGATGCCGGGACCCACACCGATAAGCAGGAATGGCTGGAAGGTTTCGGCAAAGGTTTCTTGAAAAAGTCGGTATTGTACGCCGATGGTTAGTGGCAGCGTGTAAAGGCGATTGATTTTATCAGGGACTAAAAACTGATTCTGTCCCGGATAGTAATACTCAAATTCATCGGTTTTCCGGATGCCAGAAATATCCAGATTAAGAAATCCTCGAAGGAGGGGGGAGAATCGATAATGGTAGAGCACTCCCGCACCCAGCCCATAAGGGGAAAACAGGAGCGAAAATCCCCAGAAGGCGGTAGCCGGCTCCTGCCGATGAACGGCAAAAGAGTCAGCGGGAGTAAACAGGAGACGCGAAGAGTCAGGAGCATAGCGAACCATAGAGTCAGGAGGAGGGAAGAGTTCGGATGGAATGACCGGAGTATCAGATGCGTGCTGGGCTGCTATGGGAAGAATACAGCTACTGAGCAAGATGAAAATAAGGCGCTTCATTGCTGCATTGTATGCTGCTTTTGTTTGGATATCAGAGTAAACGCACCGCTTCTGAACGTATTGCTCCAGTCTTTGCAATAGTCGGAGGTTGTGAGAAACTGCGTAAATTTGCATTTTAACAACAAGGACAACACAGAATCGGCAACTACTCTATTAGAAAGAGTGACGCAACTATGCGCAAATTTCTGTGGTGTGCAGTGTGGCTCCTTGCCTTTGGAGGGATTGGGGCACAATCGAAGGGAGCGTTTTTGCTGGGTGGCGATGCAACGCGTTATACCAGCGTGGGTAATATTCTGTTGACCATCAGCAATTTTGGCACCATCGGTAGTGGTTTTGTAGGGTGGCCACAGCAACCTTCGTGCGAGTATCCGCGTGGGAGCAAAATTGAACATTTGTTTTTGGGAGGATTGTGGGTTGGAGGGATTAAGACGATCGGAGGAAATCGGGTCTATGCCGTATCCACCGGCGCTGTTGATGTGAGTTCTGTGCGAGATCTGGCAGAAGGATTCGAGTTTACGGTCGATCCGTCGGCACGGCTGGAGGAGCGGTCCTCCTTGCCCACCAGTCCGTTTTATTCGCCGCAGGCTATCAGTCATCAGGATTTCCTGGCAGATTTTGTAGATACCAACACCCGGGATCCATTGACACAGCAACCAATACCGGGACATCGCTATCCGCTGGGAATTGCCGTGCATATGGAAAGTTATGCCTGGAATTACCCCTTTGCCGATTACTTTGTTATTTTGAACTACACCATTCGCAATGTTTCTGATACTCCCATTGACAGCCTTTATGTTGGACTGTGGGCAGATGGAGTAGTGCGGAATACCCGACTGCGACCGCCACGAGGATCTGCATTTTTCTCCGCTGGCGGAAATGGGTTTTTACCGGAACATCGATTGATTTATGAGTGGGATGCGGCAGGAGATCACGGTCTGGCTGATAGTTATTTTGCCGTGAAGTTCTTGGGATCTTCTCCCGTGGTGGACTCTGTGTTTTTTAATAACTGGCAGTTTCGGAATACCACAGGCGATCTGTGGAATCAGTCGCCGCAGACGGACGAGGCGAAATATCAACGCCTGCGTTCCTCGTACTTGAACCAATTAACTTATGAGGAAGCAAGGCAGATTCTGAAAGCGCCCAGCAACCGCTCGCAATTGCTCTCTGTTGGTCCTTTCCCCCGTCTCCGCCCCGGCGATTCCATCAATGTTGTCTTTGCCGTGCTGTGTGCCAAGAAACCGGGAGATCCGGCAGAGGATAATGAGCAGACGCGAAAAATTCTGCTCCGTAATGCCAAATGGGCACAGCGGGCGTACAATGGAACCGATGTGAACGGCAACAACGTACTGGACTCGAACGAAATCGATCTTCGAGGAGATGGCAGTATCGTACGGTATGTGCTCCCGACACCGCCACCATCCCCAGCCGTGCGTTTTGAAGTCGGGGATGGAAGGGTAACCGTGTATTGGAATGATGCGGCTGAGCAGGCACGAGATCTCTTAACCAATCGGAAACATTTTGAGGGATACCGCCTCTATCGAAGTAATCCGATGGAGGAATTGTCAGGGGAAGCAAAGCTTCACCTGGTCGCCCAATTTGATGTTCCATGTAATGGATTGTTCGCAGATAACGGGTTTGAAGCGATTCGCATTCGGGATGAAAACGGAAAGCCCATTCGGTATTACTTCGAAGATGGGGATACGGTGGGCTATACCTACAAATACGAGTTTAGCAACTTATTGAATGGCTGGATTTATCGATTTGCACTGACCAGTTTTAGTTCTGGAGATCCGGATTTAAAAGTGCCATCACTGGAGTCCAGTGCCTTAGCTACGGAGGTGCTGATCATTCCGGGACAACCACCGGTAGCACTGGATACGGTGGAAGAAATCGGGATCTTCCCCAATCCCTATTATCTATCCGCAGTCTGGGATCGATCCTTTGCTTCACCGCGGGCAAAGCGACTGTGTTTCTATAATCTTCCGCAGTGGGCAGAGATTTTAATTTATGCCCCTTCTGGTGATCTTGTGAAACGGCTGGAGCATCAGGCGGGATCGCAGCAAGCAGATATGGGGGAATGGCTGACCCAGATAGGTATCACGGCGGAAGTTCCGCTCCAGATGGCAGGGAGCCTTCATTGCTGGGATCTAATTACGGAAGGGGATCTGGAACTGGCAACCGGCTTATATTTCGTTGTTGTTCGGGATCTGGATACCGGCATACGGCGGTATGGGAAGTTTTTGATCGTGAAATGAACGACGATGATAGAGTGATGTTTCACAATCGTGAAAGGAAACAGCAAATGAAACGAGTATTTGTGACACTCTTCGTGTTGCCGTTGGTGTTATGGGCACAGGATTATCCGGAAGTGAGTATTCACGAACTGATGACCATTCCGCAGGATTCATTGCAGGCGGGAAGTTTGCGTTCTGCTTACTTTGGCGATACCGTCTATGTGACAGGAAAAGTAATGGTGCCACCGGTGGTGGATCCGCTGAACAATCGTACCGTCATTCTGTGGGCAGGGAATCGATGGGTCTCCTTCTTGTATGATACGACCGAAGGTTTGCAGGAGTACGCCGGTGTTAACATTCTCCAGTTTGACACGACAATTACTTCCACCTTTTTTGATCGCATTCGACCAGGTGACGTTATCCGGGTTTTATGCCGGGTCTCAAATTACCCACCGGGACCGCAGGGATTGACGCAACTGGAAGTTATTACAGCCGATGGTAATCAGGTAGAGTTTTTGGATTCCGATCGTCCAGTTGGCACTCCTGTCCACGTGCAGATTTCGGACTTTTATACAGGACCAATTGGAAACCAGACAGTTCATTATGAAAGTGGGTCGCGGTATGCCGGGATGCTGGTCGAATTGACGGATGTGACTGTCGTAGCAGCAACTCGCTATGACTATGTTATTGCCGATGCCGAGGGGAATCAAATGTATTTACGGACACAGTCTACATACTTCACGAAAAAAGAAGATATCGGGGGACGGAAACCGGCATTGCGGGAATGGGACGGATTTAAAATTGGGCAACGGCTTTCCCGAGTGCGTGGTTTTATTACCTCCGCTCGTATCGGTGGTGAACCAGCCTCCTTTATGATTACGCCGGTGTATCCTGAGGATGTTGAAATATCAATCACACCGCCGCAGATTACCTCGGCTGGCAGACCCAAAACCTTAGCTTTTCCCGCTCCCAGCGATAGTGTCCCTGTGCAGTTTATTGCCTATCCCGGAGATGCTCCTTTAGATCCGGCAACCGCCTGGATTATTTATAGCACTGATGGAGGAAGTACTTTTGACACGGTAACCGCTGTGCAGGTAGATGATTCCACTTTTGTGGGAATGATTCCTCCGCAAAGCGCTGAAACCCTGGTCCAGTATTTTTGTCATATCGCCGATACCAGTGGCTACGAGTTTAACTATCCGCCCGATGGTTACCATTACTACCGGGTCCTGGATCGTCCAGCTCGGGTTGCTGATGTTCGGGAGCCAATTTTACCCGAGGGGTACTCAGCGTATGAAGGATTTGTTGTAACGCTGGAAGGCGTCGTGACAGCAGATACCTCTGATATTCCGGGACGCAATAATCCACGCATCTACATTCAGGATTCTACCGCTCCTTATTCGGGTATTTTTCTTTACACGACCAATCCAGATCACCCGCTGCGAGGAGTCCATCGAGGCGATCGGATCCGCGTCACCGGGGAGGTGGATGAAATGTTCCGCGTTACGATCCTGACCAATATTGATGAAAATGTGGAGGTTTTGTCTTCCGGCAATGAGGTGACGCCCGTAGTGTTATCAACGGCTGATTTTGCTATGAAAAGTGCGGGGGAATTGCCGGCGGAGCAATGGGAGAGTATGCTGGTAGAATTCCGGAATGTGGTCGTGGTTGATACGAATGCTGATAAAGAGCGGGGGCGAAACTATGGAGAGTTCCTGGTTGCCGATTCAGATCGTGTGCAGGATCCGAGAGCGTGGATGCGCGTTGAAACCGATGATGGGAACACTTCTCTAACGACATACCAGGATATGCCAGATCGGATAATTCCACCTATCGGATCAAAGTTCTCCTTTCTCCGGGGGATTATGTATTATAGCTTCGGCAATTATAAACTGGTGCCCCGAAAGGATTCAGATTACGAATTGGTGGTGACCGCTGTAGAGGAAGTTCCGGATTTCTTCGGGCAATTGCGGATTTTTCCGAATCCGGTTAGAAACCAGGTAATCGTGGATTTCTGGTTGAATCGTTCTGGTGAGACACGAGTCCTGGTC
>JALWJX010000004.1:54651-73925 GCA_026996895.1 Candidatus Kapaibacterium sp. | reverse complement strand
GTCATGACGATGCGGTTGCCTCCGCTGCCCCATTGCACACTGTAGCCGTAACCACTTCCCGGGCCGTCGCCGAAGTTCCCCAGTCCAATGCCCAGATCTTCTCCGTCCGGCGTACCGATGTCGCGAGTTCCGGTAGCGTCAGTGGTGGGTGTTCTGGAGGGGCGATCAGCCGAGAACTCCCGAACAGCAATGGGATTATCCCCTGCCTGATATTCTCGCGGATGCTGTTCCACCGCCCGCAGGCGAGGAGCGCGTTCAGCATCCCGCAACGGGTTTTGTGTTTCCGGTCCCTTCCGCTTGCGCCCTGGTTTGCTGAGATTTCCTCCACTGGATCCCTGACCATCACCCAGCCCAAAATCGATGAGCCGGATCGGAATTGTTTTGTACTGCGGTTCTCGCAGTTCCGGCGTAACGTCCAGAAATTGCGTCATCATCCAGATGAGACAGGCATTGACAATGAGCGAAAGGAGAAAACTTTTTGCTGTGACGCGGTCCCACGGGATAGTCAGCGAGAGCTGGCGCTGTTCGTTTTCCCATCGATAACTTCGTTGTGCCCCCCCCATCGTTATCCTCAGCATTTATCGAACTCGTACGATCCACACTTGAGCAAAGTGATACTTTTTCGCCGCTTGCTCTGCTGCTTTGCGGGATGAAAAAGGACCGAAACGGACGCGATACCACAGTTGATTTCCGATTTCGTAGGTTTGCACCATCACCGACGAGATACCCATTTTACGTAGCCGCTCCATCCATCGCTTCGCATCTTCCAGAGAAGGCGTTGCGTAGACCTGCACCAGGTAGACGCCCCGTGATTCCGAAGGTCGGGTTGCCGTAGACCGACGGCGCGGCTGATGCGCTGGGGGTGGCGTGGTATGCTCTGGCGATTGCTGCGCTTTAGGCGATGGTGTGTGTGCAGATGGTGAGGGATACGGTGGTTCAGCGGTGGGCGGCGTTGTTTGGTGGGAAGGTGATTCTGCCTCATCAGCGGTTGTCCTGCCTTCGGTGTGTTCCGCTGGCGCCGGAGTGTGCTCTGCTGCTATCGAAGGTGTAGCAGCCGGAACTTCTGATTCTGCTGCCGGCGCGTGTGCCTCTGCGGGTGTGTGTTCCGCCGCCGCTGGAGAGGGTTCCGGATGCGTAGCAGCAGGATGCGTTTCTTCCGGTGATGTTTCACCTTCAGTTGAAGCCGCCTCTCCTGCCGGGGTTTCCTCGTTGGCTACGGCTTCGGCCGTTTCCACTGAATGCGGTGCTTCGTGTTCCGGAACTGCTTCGGAAGATGGCTCGTGGGCTGCAACCGTCGTCGTGTCAGTCGGAGCTGCGGTGGGCGAGAATACGCCGAAATAGAAAGCTGCGCCGCCACCAATGAGCAGTAGAGCAGCAGCCACCAGGGCTGGAATGAGCCACTTTTTGCGGTCAGCCTCTGTGGATTCCGGTTCTTGAACCGCCGCTGGCTCTTCGTCTTCCCATTCGACCGTAACCTGTTGCGCCGCTTCTTCGCCGATTTTTTCGACCGGATTGCTGGTAGATTCAATGGCATCTATGGGAATCACCGTTTCATCCGAATCCTCCGTCGAGGGCTCCGACTCTCCTGAAGTTTCGCGAATCGGTACGTCCGTTTCTTCTTGAAGCTTTTCGCTAAGTTGCTCTCGCGTTTGTTGTGTTCGGCGCAACTCTTCTTCGATCAACTGTTTGATTTCTTCTTCCGCTTTGGATTCGAGCGGGTCCATTTGCATCATTTCCAGAGGTTCAGCTCCTGATCCAGATTGCGGTGGCGGTTGAGGTGGTGATTGTGTTTCTTCTGGAGGTCCAGATTGCGATGGTTGATCAACTGGTTCTTCGGACGATTGTTGCGGTTCGTCCGGGGGCGGAGGTGATGGCACATCTGCTGGTGATGGCGCTGGGGATGGCGGTTGAATCGTTGTCGAAGAAACTGCTACGGTAGATCCTGCTGCTGCGGGTTCGGGCACTTCCTCCGTGTCTTTTGGCTGATCTATGGTCTGTTCCTCCGGCTGATCCTGATCTGCTCCTTCTGCTACTGCTTGTTGTGCGACCGCTTCTGCCTGTTGCAGCAGCGTTTCGGCGTAGAAGGTTTCATCATCTGGATCGGTTGGCTGAAACCCGCCAATTTCTTCTTCCGGTCGCAGTTTTTCTGGATCAAAGCCCGGCATTGTTGTAAATCTCTGTCTCGCTTTTGTGAAGTTGTAAAATTACGAAGTTCTGAACTTTCAGCCACACGGTAATAATGCACCGGGGCGAAAATTATTTTAGCGTTCGGCGTAACTGTAATTCCCCATAGACCCCCCGCTTTCGATAGCCGTTCCATTCGTACAACGGAGCATCCAGCAAATTGTTGAGTGCTAAGGTAAGCTTCCACAAAGGAGCCGGGCGGTAGTGCCCACGCAGAGAAAGCATTCCGTACGCTGGCAACCATTGTTCATTGCCGGTGTACAGTGCTGAGCGAGTGGACAGCAAAGCCGTAGCAGCGAACTGCTCATTCCATCGGTACGTCACTGCCAGCTCACCCCGGACAGCAGGCGTAAAAGGTAGAACGGTATGCGTTCGATGTTCCTGTGACCATTGCAGGGTCAGGGTACCGTTGCAGCGGAGGGAGGAGGTAATGTCCCAGTGCCATAGAAGTTTCAACCCTGCAATCGTTGCCGTGGTATAGCGCCGATCAAACGTTCCCGGTTGCTGTGACTGCACCCACGTTCCCAGTCGCCCCAGATCCAGGGTAGCGGCGGCAGCCAGTGACAGTGTCGTTGCTGGATGGTATCGCCCCTGGAGCTTCAGCCGGAGAGGAGCAGTCAGAAGCGTTGCTGATGTTAGCGACACATAAGGATTTTTCTGCCACCATTCCCACTGCCATTCCGGTTGCAGTTGCCATCGCACCGACGCCGCGGCACTCCAGTCGGGAGATGAGCGGTAAGCGGCTTCTACGTGGAGCAGGGGATACACCGCGCGGTTTGCCGCTGCCTGTCCTGCTTCGAGTCCAGCGATTGCCTGAAGCTGCAGAGCGTGATCGATGACCGTCTGCCATTGTGCCGCGATGGTTGCAAGCGCGATGGGAGCGCCAAAGCTGTTTCCAAAGGTCAACGCTGTTCGGAGGGACAGGGGAAGGGACAAAGCAGGAGAAAGACCAGCCTGCGCCTGCAATGTCATCAACCATTCTTTCCGGGTATCGTCCTGCTGCAATCCCCACCATCGCCACTGCCATTGGAGTTGGTAAGGCAGGGAAAACCACTGGCTGGACCATTGCCATCGAGTACGCACAAAGATGCTTCGACGTCGGGGAGCCGTGTTAAGGGCGTATAAGCGGTAGTGCGTCAGGGCAAAGCGGGTGTTTCCCTGCAAGCGGTATGGCGTTTGCCATACCGGGAAAGAACCGGAACGCTGGGTGCCCAGGGACAGATGCACCGTTGTATAGCCAGCATTCAGTTGATGCCCTTTGCTGAATTCCGCTGATACGGACGGACGCCACTGGAAACCCTGCCAGTGGAATTGGTAGGTGCCACGAAGGGAAAAGGTGGGGAACAGCCCGACAGCAGCATTGAGGAAACCGCGCGCTGGGACCGGCAATGGCTGCAAAGTCGGAAACTTCGGCATCGGCAGTGGTGGTGGCGGAATTTTTTCCAGCGAGTAGAATTGCTGCTGCAACGCCTGAGCAGAGAGGAGCGCTGGAGGATGAGGCAGTGGTTTCTGATAGTTCGGAATGCCGATTTCTGCTTTGCCGGTGATAATGAATTCGGGCAGTTCAAACGGTTCCTGGTTGGGCTTGCCTGCTTCCTGCGAGTATGCCCTGAAGAAAATCACGGCAAGCAATCCTATCCATAGCGGGAATCGTTGCCCTTTCATTGCGTTTTTCTCCGTAGTTTTTCCAATCGCGACCGGGCGGTGCGAGCGAATTCATCATCGCTCCGCAGGGCTAAGACCAGCCGATACTGCTCTGCTGCTAAATCCCACTGCTGCATTTTTTCGTAGCAATAGCCTAAATTCAGCAGGGACAACACGTACCACCGTTCGTATTGAGCAAAGCGGCGTTTGACCTGCTGAAATGCTTTCGCCGCATTAGTGTAATTTTTCTCGCGCAGCCATAGTTCTCCGATCCAGTACTGTGCTTCGGCTGCCAGCGGTGAATCTGCATCGACAAGCTTTGCAAATTCCTGCCGTGCCCGGTCGTATTCTTTCCGATCCCGGTAATACGCTGCCAGGCGGAACTGACTGCGCTGACCAAAATCAGTATTGGGGTATCGGGTTGCCAACTGCTGATACAGCGCTAAGGCGGCTGCGGTATCGCCCAGTTCTTCCTTGAGGTAGGCGCGTTCGAATAATGCTTTGATGCCAATGATCGAATCTGGAACCGCAGCGGACAACTGCGCCCACAGGGAGTCAGCAAGGGCAACGTTGCCCAAAAGTCTGGCTATTCTGCCACGTTCAAACTGTGCCCGAAGTGCAACTGGGCTGTGCGGATAGCGCTGGATCAGAACCTGGAGCAACGAGTCCGCCTGGTGCAGTAACTGGGATCGGACTGCTCCTTCTGCCATACTGGCATAGCTTTTTGCCAGCCAGAAGAGTGCTTCGGCGGCTCGATCTGCATCGGGATACCGTTCTAAGAATTTCTGAAATTCCTCAGCAGCATCACGGTATTGACCACTGGCAAAGAGAGCATCGGCTTTTTGCCAGTACAGTTCTTGCGCCAGTGGAGTCTGGGGAAACTGTGCTGTGAAATTTTCGATGACCAGTTCCGCCTCTTCCTGCTTGCCCAGAAGCACGTAGCAGTATTGAATGCTCTGGAGGGCGCTGGCAGCAAAGGGGCTATTGGGATAGGTGGAAACGAATTGTTGATAGGCGTCGATGGCACGTTCGTATTGCCCCGCATTGTAGTAAGCATCGCCGATTGCATAAAGGGTGCGTTCCCGGAGCGGAGAATTGGGATAACGATCCAGCAGTTGCTGGAACGCCTGAATCGCAGCATCGTACCGTTTCAACTGGAACAATGTCCAGCCGTGCAAATACAGAGCATCGTCTGCAAGCGAAGCATAGGGATACAGTTTGAGAAAACGCTCTGTTTCCCGAACCACGCCCTCATAATCTTTCGCACGATAGAGCGACTGCGCAACTTGATAGGCGCAGTACTGCGCCAGCTCTGTTCTGGGTGCTCTGGCAACCACCTGTCGGTAAGTAGCGGCGGCGGCAAGGAATTTTCCGCTCAGGTACAGTGCATCAGCTTTGCGAGCTAAAGCATCCAGGGCATACGGAGATCGAGGGAATTCCCGGAGCAGGCGCTCGAATAGTGCGGCAGCCTTCGCAAAATGGCGGAGGTGGAAATGCGACCACGCCATCCCGTACAGAATCGATTCCCGGTGAGGTGTGGCGGGAAATTGCTCCAGCAGCGCCTGATAGTGAGCCAGCGCGTTCCGGTATAATTTGCTGCGGTAGTAGGCTTCCGCCAGCCAGAACAGCACATCTGCTCGCCGGGTATCCGTGGGATGTTCGCTTAAAAATCGGTTAAACATCTCGATTGCTGCTGCTGGCTGCTGGTTTCCTACCAATGCCACGCCGCCTTTGTACCGAATTTCTGCCAGATACTGCTGGCGTTCCGGCAGCAGCGTTTCCGGCGTCTGCTGCGTCCACTGTTCCGCTGACCGGTAGAGTTTCGCTGCTGCTGCATAGAGTTGTTCCGATAGATACAGCGAGCCCAGCAGGAGTGCTGCCTGTACCCGCGTTCGGACATTCGTTGCTTCTTTGACCGCCCGCTCCAGTGCCCACCGCGCTGGTTCAACAGCCCGTTGCTGGTAATAAATCTGCCCCAATTCCAGCAGCGCAGCGCCACGGAATGGATATTCCTGCCGCTGCGTCAATCCCTGCAGCATCCGAACAGCGGCGGCAGTATCGCCCGATAATCGGAGACCAACGGCGTAATACAATCGGGCGGCTGCCTGTACGACTGGTGGCGATAAAGTGTCGAAAATAACGCGGTCGAAGAATTGCAGCGCATCTTCGTAGCGCCGAAGGTTCAGCGCCATCCAGCCAGCGCTGAATTGGAGGTATGGCTGATAAGTGTTGGGAATGGTGTCGCGCAGTAAGGGTGTCAGCAGATCCAGCGCCTGCTGGTACTGCCCCAGCAGCCCATACGCTTCTGCTTCCAGATACTGGAGCTGTCGATTCGGAAAAGGCACGTATGTCTGGGATTCATACGGCGCTCCGGATTGCAGAATGGTGCGACCAGCTTCCACGTGATCCAGCACTGTACGGGCAGATCGCTGGATTAAGGCTAATTGGGCTAATCGGAGATGAGCAGCCAGGACGGTATTCCGGTGCGGATAGGTGGTAATGAGCTGATCGTAGTATTGCATCGCCGTATCGAAAGCAAAGCGGGATTCAGCAAAAAGTCCCAGCCAGAACAGCGCATCGTCGGCATATTGCCCATCCGGATGACTTGCATAGTAGTGACGGAGCGGAGTCGCAGCATCTTCGTATTGTCCCTGGTGAGCCAGCGCGATGGCAGACCAATAGCGAGCATACCCCTCCCACTGGCGGTAAGTGGTATCCTGCCGATGTCGCCAGTTCCGCTGAGCGCTTTGGGCTGCGCGGGTAAACCAGTTATACGCTGTATCATATCGCTGCTGCCGCAGAGCGATTTCGCCTCGGAGAATAAGCACAAGCGGCTTCCACGGCGAATTGGGAAATTGCTGGAGCCAGTGGGTAGCCAGCGTGTCGGTGTCCTCCCAGCGCCGCTGAACGTAGGCATTCCGTAAGGAGCGGAGAGCCAGCAGATCCGGAACTGCGCTGGCAATAGTATCGAGTCGATAGCGGGAGAGAAGCTCATCCCAGCGGGGCACCGCCTCTGCTTCCGGGACGTCCACTACTTGAAACAGGAGCAGTGCTGGCTCTGTAGGCGCTGTTATCTTCTCAGACCACGACTGCGAATGAAGCGGGCGAAGGAAGAAGCACGACCAGCCGAGCAATAGCAAAATTACCACCCGATGGGAGAAATCCATTGACGTCCCTGTGTGTCACGTACGACTATCCAGTACCATCCCGAACTCCATCGGTACGCTGGTATACGAACCACTGACGGCGCTGTACCCTGAAAATGCCAGAGCTGCCGTCCCATCACATCAAAGACGAAGGCGCTCCATTGACGCAGTGAAGGGCTATGGACTTTCAGCAACAATGTTTTGCCGCTGCGTTCCAGTTGCACCCATTCAGTTGCTGCTGTTTCTTCTATCCCACTGACCACTTCCTGCACATCGAGCGGTGTTAAGGGACCTGCTGACTCCTGTTCTTCTGGCAGTAGATAGCCCGCAGGTGTCCCGCTTTGTCCTGCTACGAAGATCACCGTATACACGAAATTTGTTGGGTCCAGATCCGCCTGACATCGCCATTGTCGATTGTTTTTGCTCTGCAGGGTAAAAATTAAGGTTGAGGAGGCTTGATCCAGCATGATGAAGGTCGAACTCTGCCGGTAGCCCACGGTGATCGACTTGTTCTGCGGCAGCATAATTTGCAGGTCGCCCGGCAATTGGTCGTTGCAATGGAGGAATCGAACAAAGAGTCGTTGCCCATCGCCAACCTTGGCAGGTGATTGGACCGTGAGCGACTGGAGGGAATCCCCCTGCCACAAAACGGTGAGGTATCGGCGTTGTGGATCCACCGGAAATGCCGTCTGATACAGAACGGTATCCTGTCCCGCAGGCTGGAATTGGACCTGCAAGGGAGAACCGGGCAGCGGAGAGAATATGCCTGACATTTGCTCATACGCAACCGGCCCACCGATCGGTGTCCCATTGGCTGTTCCCTGCAACGGTACGTCAGTAGGAACAAGCTGGGCAAAACGGTATGCTGCGTCGATCATCTGTGTGCTGGACTGTAACTTCTGGAAAGGAGCAGCCGTAGCGCCATTTTCTGGATCAACATAGTAGATCGCTGGAGTGCCCTGATCGTCAGCAGCAAGATACAGCGTGTGTGAACCGGTCAGATCCTGAGCGGAGAGATTCGCTTCAAAAATTTTCTCGCCGTTTGCTGTGTTGTACACCAGCAGTTGAAAATTCTGTTGCGGGAAGAAGATCCACTGCGAAACGCCCAGTTGCTGGACGGTGTCAGAGGACAGCACATCATTTTGCGCAACGATAGACATCTGAGCAGCGTCAATGTTGGGGTGGAGATTGACCAGCCGCAGCGCCAGCGTGCTGGCAGGCAGAGAGAAAAGATCAAAGGACAATGGCACCAGTTGCCACTGGTTGTCCCACGGCGTCGCGACGAACCAGTAGTCAGTGTAAGGCTGAGCAGTAAAGAAGGAGTACTCAGCCAGCAACTGGGTCAGATTACTGGTGCGATACAGTTGCAGACTTGAATCAGCGTAGAGCATAATGGGGGAAATAGCAGAGGCGGTCCGGCTTGCTGCTCGCAGCAGTACGGGGCTATTCGCAGATTGCCGGAGTTCAACGGCGAAATCCGTGCCGAAGTTCAGCAACCGTGCTCGCAACCGATACGTTTGTTTCTGAAGTTCTGTCAGAGGAATCTGTTCATCCTGCTGACTCTCGTTCAACCAGATTGCGTACCAGTCCAGTCCCCGTTTGACAAAGAACACGGCGTAGACATTGTTGCCTTCGAACGGCGTTGCAAATTGTGCTAACAATTCGCCTGTCGCAGCGTTGAGCATTCCAACTGTTTCTATCTGAAGCAAAGGCACTTCGACGAACTCAGAAACTTCCTGATAGCCGAGATTCAGGATGAAGGGATTGCCGCGAAGAGTTACGGTAATCGGCTCCAGCGAACTCAGATTGATAAATCGCGCCCGGACGTTGGTCAGTTGCGGCTTCTGGAAATCCCAGTCCAGCACCAGCAACCGGGAAGTAGTGCTATCGGACAGGTAGCAAAGGGAGTACCAGTGGCCGGCTTGTACATCCACCACTGCTTCTGCCAGTATGGGTCCGGTAGAATCTCCCGTAGCACGAATCTGGAAATGATAGGTAGTAGGAGGGAACTCCGTCCGGATACCGGTTGCTGTTTGTGGCGGCACTTTGCGAATGATCGGTGAAGGAACGCCGCTGAGATAAAAGTCGATCGTTTCTGCCAGGCCACTCAGGTTGACGAAGCGTAAGCCGGCTTGATTCTGCGCCTGTAGTCCCGGGGTCGAAATTAGCCACATTGATGTGAGCAGCAGTAGAGAGGAGTAAAATCGCGCCATCAACTTTCCTTTCGCTGTTTGACTTGAGAAGCCGTAAGACGCACAACTCCCGTGCTTTGTGGTGATCGACGTTCACAGTGTGCATCGCCGCTGGTGGGACAACCTGCTTGGTTGTCCGGAGACAGGCTGGAGGCTTGTCCTGCCATTTGCAACGATACTACACCCGTAGGGGCGACCCGGTGTGGTCACCCACCGGGCGAAGCACCGCTTTGCTCCTACCATCGCATTGGAAGCGCACGCTTCAGCATGCATTCTCTGCCGGCGAAAGTTGGCGCTCCCGGTAAGCATTTACGATGAAACGCTTCGAGATGAGAAGCATCAGCGTAATCCGTTGCGAACAGTGCCTGCCGAGACTTCTTCCTTGAAAGCTGAAACTCCTGCTTTTCTCCGTTTGGGGTTTTCTTTCCAGATGTGCAGCAGTTATCCCTGCGTGTCATTGCTCCAAAATTTGCTATGTTGCGATTTTTTAAACCGTTTGAACTGGTTGGGGCTGTGTCACAAATCAGCAGGTGAGACAACGATGGGTGTGGAAACGATAATCTTTACGATCATTGTGATCGCTGCTTTCGCTTTCTTCGGTTATAACCTGTGGCGAATCTACCACTACGTTATGCTGGGAAAGCCGGAAAATCGCTGGGATCAGATTGGACAGCGGTTGAAGCAGATGATTCAGATTGGGCTGTTTCAGAAAAAGATTTTGCGTGATAAGGGGGCGGGCATTGTGCACGTGCTGATTTTCTGGGGATTCTTAGCACTGCTGATGCCAGCGGCAGAGGCAATTCTGGAAGGATTGTCGGGACACCGATGGAATTTTTCCTTTCTGGGACCACTGTATTCGGTGCTGACACTCCTTGCCGATTTTTTCGCTGCTTTTATCGTGTTTGCGGTCATCGGCGCTTTGTGGCGACGCTTTGTGTTGAAAGTGCCGCGATTGCAGGGGTCACGGGAAGAACAAATTGATGCAACGGTTGTGCTGGCAGCAATCTTTGTGATCGTCACCTCCCTGCTGCTGATGAATGCTGCTCGCATTACGATGGATGCTGAGTATGCGTGGGCAGTTCGCCCTTTTAGCCACCTGCTGGCTGCTGTCATCAGCCCGGCGGCTGCACCGACGCTGTTTCACATCACCTGGTGGATTCACATCCTGATGATCCTGGCGTTTATGAACTACTTGCCGTATTCCAAGCATTTCCACGTGGTGACTTCTTTGCCAAATGTGTTTTTTGCCGAAATTCCCTTTCCCAACCGCTTAAAACCGATCGATTTTGAAGCTGAGGGGGTTGAAAAATTCGGTGCGCTGGACATCGAGGATTTGACCTGGAAAACCCTGCTGGATGGCTATACCTGTACGCATTGCGGACGGTGTACCAGTGTGTGTCCGGCGAATACGACGGGCAAGTTGCTGGATCCCCGCGCCATTATTGTGCAGATCAATCAGCGAACGCGGGAGCGAGCGCCGCTGCTATGGGCAAAGCAGAACGGCAAAGCGGTGGATGAGCAGGCGTGGGCGGCGGTCGAGGCGAAGCATCTGGTTAGCGATTACATCCCCTCCGAAGCATTGTGGCAGTGCACCACCTGCGGTGCGTGTATGCAGGAATGCCCCGTTGCAATCGAACACGTGCCGGCGATTGTGGAGTTGCGCCGCGGGCAGGTGATGATGGAGGCGAACTTTCCGTACGAAGCGCAGACGGCACTCAATAATCTGGAGAACAACTTCACTCCGTGGAATTTCTCACCCGAAGAGCGAGCTGATTGGGCAGAAGGGCTGGGCGTGAAAACAGCAGCCGAAGATCCCCAGATGGAAGTGCTCTTCTGGGTCGGATGCGCCGGGAGCTATGATGCGCGGGCAAAGAAGGTATCCCAGGCTTTTGCAAAGTTGCTTCAGCGGGCAGGGGTGGAATTTCGCATTCTGGGAACGGAAGAGCGATGTACCGGTGATCCAGCCCGCCGCATTGGTAACGAATACCTGGCAGATATGCTCATCAAAATGAACGTTGAAACGCTGAATCAGTACAATGTCAAAAAAATTGTGACCATTTGCCCGCACTGCTACAACACCCTGAAAAACGAATATCCCGCTTTCGGGGGCAACTATGAAGTGCTGCACCATACACAACTGCTTCAGCAGTTAGTAGCGCAGGGGCGATTACCGGTATCGGCCGCGCAATTGGACGAAACCATAGCGTATCACGATTCCTGCTATCTTGGGCGATACGGTCAGGAGTATGAAGCACCGCGGCAGGTGCTGCAATCGGTGGCTGGGTCAGCAGTAGCAGAGCCGCAGCGCACCCGGGATCGCAGCTTCTGCTGTGGCGCCGGTGGCGGGCGAATGTTTATGGAAGAGACGGAAGGGAAACGGGTAAACATTGAACGGACGGAAGAGTTGCTGGCATTGAATCCTTCCGCAATTGCCGTTAATTGCCCGTTCTGTATGACGATGCTGACTGATGGCGTCAAAGCCAAAGAAAAAGCAGAAACCGTGAAGGTGCAGGATGTAGCAGAGATTCTGCTCACCGCTATTGAGCAGTCGGACAATGGTGCCGGTGCGTCAGAAGAGCGCGAAAAAGCATAGAGCAGCAGTGCGTTCTTACTGGCTGAAGCCGGTATTTCCAGTCAGTTGCTGGCGAAAATCGACGCTTGTGGAGTGTACTGGCAGAAGCTGACACTACCAGTCTAAAAGAGATTCTCAGAATCGCCTATTTGCGCATGCGATCGGCATACTTCGTAAACGCCATTTCGGCTAAACGCCGATCAGGAAAGGATTGTAGTGGCGTTCCTCGCCGATGGTGGTCGAAGGACCGTGTCCCGGATATACGACCACATCGTCATCGAGTGTCAAAAGTTCTTTGCGAATGGAATTGATCAGTTGCTCCATATTGCCACCGGGTAGATCCGTCCTGCCAATACTGCCAGCAAACAAAGTGTCGCCGGAGAACAGGAACTGGAGATGCGGAAAGTAGAAACACACACTGCCTTCCGTATGTCCCGGTGTGTGCTTCACAGTGCAGTCAGTGCCAGCCAGTTGGAGCTGTTGCTGGTGTTCGACGTAGTTATCAGCAGGAGTAGGAGGAATGTCGACGGGCAGCGGAAAGATAGAATGGGCAGCAGGATCGATCAGGCGGTGTTCATCTGCCGGGTGGACGTAAATCGGGGCACCCGTGCGCTCTTTGAAGATGTGCAGATCGGCAATATGATCCCAGTGGGTGTGCGTGAGAAGAATTGCTTCCAGAGAACAGCGGTGCTGGCGAAGCACGGACAGCACGGGGTCAGCGGATTCCGGTGGTGCATCGATCAAAATAGCGGTGGCATTATCCGGATTGAGCAGCAGGTAACAGTTTGTTGCAACCAGCCCTGTCGTAAAGGTACGTAATTCCATTTTTGTCTCCCTATGGTTGTTCCAGCGTTCCCCGATTCAGTTCTGTATTTCGCAGAAGGCGAAATTCGACGCGCCGGTTGCGCCGGCGGTTTTCCTCCGAAGTATTGGGCACCAGCGGCTGAGATTCCCCCATTGCCCGGATCGTGATCCGACTTGGTGGAATGCCTAAGGTTTGCAGGAATGTTGCCACCGATTCTGCGCGTTGCCTTGACAATTGTAAGTTGAATTCTTCGGTGTCCAGATCATCGGTGTGACCGATGACAACCAGATTGTACTCCGGGTGATCCCGCAAAAACGCTGCCAATCGGCGTAGTGCTTGCTGTGCTTCTTCTGATAGTTCCCAGCTTCCCAATTCGAACAGCACATCGTGGATTTGATAAACAGTATCGCCAACAACAATACTGATTTGCGGTTGCATTGAAGGAAGGAGCTTGACACGGAAAATATCTTCCCGTCCCTGCGAATTTTCAACCGATACAAAATAGCCGTAATCAGCCGTTGCGGGAATGGAAAAATAGCCATCCCAATTGGGAGAGTTGATGACCGGTCCCAGATTTTGCGGTTCTGTCCACAACGTCCAGGTATCATCCAGACGACGAGAAATGAAGAGGTCGGCACTTCCATATCCATTGTGTCCCTCGGAGCTGAAGTAGAGTGTCTTTCCGTCCGGAGCAAGGAAGACCGTAAATTCATCCGCAGCCGTGTTGATTGTGGGACCCAGGTTTAGCGGTTTGCTCCACGTGCTGTCAGGTTGCAGGAAAGAGACAAAGATATCCATTCCGCCGTAGCCATCATCTCGCTGGATCGCCATCAGCAGTGTTCTGCCGTCAGCGGCTAAGAAATAGTTGACAAAGCGTCCACGGTTGTGGAAATCCTGGATTTGCAGCGGTTTGGGGAAGCTCCAGTTCATCCCGTCAAAGCGAGTTAAGGAGGCACCCGGCGCGATGCGTCCATCTGGAAGATACTTTCCACCCACCAATGCGGTTTTGCCGTCGGGAAGGATTGAGCACAGGAAATTGATTCCGCGGTTGTTCAATGGTGGTCCCACATTGATAGCTGGTTGCCACTGCCCATCAGGTCCACGAACCGCGTGCCAGATGTCTTCGGTTGGTCCACCGGTATTGCGAGGATCGCCGCGACGGCAGAAAAAAAGCGTGTTCCCATCCGGAGCAATAACCGGCAGCAGTTCCGAATACCGGGTGTTGATAGCAGAGCCTAAGTTCTCAGGCACTAAGCTGGCAGCGCGTTCATCGACGATGTTGATCAATGGTTTGACCGTGTCGGTTGTTGTTACCAGCGCCACTGCATCGATCTCGTTCCATCCTGGGACAGCGCCGGTAAACACGATCAATTCCACAGCAGAGACGTCAAAGGGAGGCGGATCGAAGAACAAATTCCACATCCGCCATTTAGCCTTTACCACCTGCGGACCTTCATCGTAGACTACCCATTGGCGGTGTCCAGAGCTATCCAGCAACGTGACTTTGCCAATAGCACCGGGATTGAGATTTTCTGCAACTGCCAGTTGCTGGGGACGGAGCGGGGAATCAAAGCCGAGAACGAGTCGGACTTTGATCGTGCTATCGTGAATTTTCAGCCCATCGTGTTGAGGATCCGCTGCCCAGGAACACGGATTGGTTGTGCCCCGCAGCGAGAGGATGTTCGGTTTCCCCAAGAGTTGCTCAGCAGAATAGGGACCAAAAGGCTGATAAGAGGAAGAGGCAACAATGACTTGTGATGCCCAGTGCACCGTTGGAGGATACTGCGCAACCACAAGATGGATCCATAGTACGGTTGCCAGGAATACGGACAATCGCCACCGCCCCTGCATCATACACTACAGCTCTTTTGATCCACGTTGTAATCCTTTCGTTTTGTCAGAAATTGGAGGAAAGCTCTATGTACCACCGGAAGCACAAAGGACACCTGATGGGGGTGTTTATTTTATCCCTGATCCTGAACGCCGGATCACTCTTTGCCCAACAAAAAATTCTCATTCCGATGGACATAACCCAGACCGATCACTTGAAAGCCTACGGGGTAACCTATTGGGCACTCAGTGAAGGATGGATCGCCGATTGGCTGCTCAATTATCGGGGTGGCTCTTTTATGCTGCCGTATTCGGAAAAAATTATCTTGAAATGTCGGCTGGAAGGTGTTGCCTTTGAAGTTATCGATGCAGTCACAGCAGCGCAGATCTACGCAGAAGTGCAGGATCCCAACAGTAATATGGATGCAGTTCGGCTGGAGAAAGCGGCAAAAATTGCCGTTTATGCTCCACCGGGATTTCAGCCCTGGGATGATGCCGTGACCCTCGCACTGGACTATGCCGGGATTCCCTACGATCGGATCTGGGATGAAGAAATCCTCAATGATACGCTCTACCATTACGACTGGCTGCATCTCCATCACGAAGATTTTACCGGACAGTATGGCAAGTTCTACGCCGCCTTTCACAATGCCCCGTGGTACATTCAGCAGGTGGAGCTCAATGAGCAGATGGCGCGCAAGCTGGGATTTCGGAAAGTGTCGGAAATGAAGAAAGCAGTGGTGGAAAAAATTCGGCAGTACGTTGCCAGCGGCGGGTTTATGTTTGCAATGTGTAGTGCAACTGACACCTACGACATTGCGCAGGCGGCGATGAATGTGGACATTTGCGATGTGGTCTATGATGGCGATCCGCCCGATCCACACGCGCAGGAGAAACTGGATTTTTCCCGAACGTTTGCATTTGAAAATTTCAAACTGGTGATGGATCCTTACCAGTACGAATTTTCCAACATCGACATTGACGCCCGCACTCTTCTGGCAACAGCAGCGACCGATTACTTTACGTTATTTGAATTTTCCGCCAAGTATGATCCGGTACCCACAATGCTGACGCAGTGTCACGTCAACGTTATTCGCGGCTTTCTGGGACAGACAACAGCGTTTCGGGAGGAACTGATCAAAAAATCTGTGGTGATCTTGGGGAAGCGGGAAGGAACAAATCAGGTCAAATACATCCACGGCAACTTTGGTCGTGGCACTTTTACGTGGTTGGGCGGGCACGATCCCGAGGACTATCAGCACGCTGTCGGAGATCCACCAACTGATCTCAATTTGCACAAAAATTCGCCGGGATACCGGCTGATCCTGAACAATGTGCTCTTTCCGTCGGCGAAGAAAAAGAAGCAGAAGACCTGAGATCCGCAAAAACTTCCTAAATTTGTACCTTTGCAAGGTTGAACAAGAGGAAAGCGCAAATGATTCGAATTTGGAGCATTGCCATCGTCATCGTACTGACGGGAAGTTTATTGACTGGATGGGCACAGCAGGCGAAAAAGAAGAAAGTGGAGCGCCCGCAGTATGTAATCGAGGTGTTTCAGAAAGGGAAAAAACTGGGGGATATCGTAATTGAACTGTTCCCCGACGTTGCGCCCAAACACGTGCGAAACTTCGACAGTCTGGTTTCGATCAAATTCTACGATGGCACCGCCTTTCATCGGGTGATCCCCGGCTTTATGATTCAGGGAGGTGATCCAAATTCCAAAAACAAACCACGGCACATGTGGGGCTATGGCGATCCTTCGCAGAAGCGAGTTCCAGCAGAGTTCAGCGATATTCCGCATAAACGGGGTATTGTATCAGCAGCTCGGGGACCGGATCCGAATAGTGCCACTTCTCAGTTCTTTATCTGCGTGGCTGATGCGCCCTGGCTGGACGGAAAATACACCGTTTTCGGACGGGTACTGAAAGGAATGGACGTGGCGGATAAAGTTGCCAATGTGCCGCGGGATGCGCGGGATAATCCCATCGACAAGGTGGAGATGAAGATTCGCAAACTGAAGCCGGAAGAGTATATCCAGCCGGGCAGGGGACAGGACAAATGAGATTGATCAGTCTGCTTTTCCTTGGACTGCTCCTCTGGCTGCCGCTCAGGGCACAGGATGAAAGGATCGAAGATTTTTCCTTTGAGGATTTGCCGGAGGAGGAATTGAGCAGCTTCTATGAAATCGTTGGAGTTGGCGTCATCGGCACTGCGCAATTTCTCAACGTCGATGCCGTGCAGCAAGTGGCGGAGCAACTGTTCCCACAGTCGACTCCTGCCATCGATGCTCCACTCTACTGTGCGGGCTTTTATATTGCTGAATCCTTTTATCCGGGCAAAAAGTTCCGCTTCGGATTTTTATATACGGCTGGATCCCGAACGCAGACTGGCACCGTAACCATAGGAGAGGGCATCGATACGGCGCAGGTGCAGCGGCGTCTGGAGTATGGCATCAGTTACAATGCGCTGACGGTCGACTATGCTTTCGTGCCAGCTTCTCAGTTAGCAATCGTTGCCGGACTTCAGCTTGGATGGGGGAGCATTCGGTTTAGTGCGGCGCAGAGTCTGGAACAGCGGCGTTTTGACGAAGAATTCCAGTTCGACCAACCCTCGATCAACAATTCGACGACGCTGGAAACCCTCCATTTCTTTACAGCGCCGCAGCTTGCGATTGAATGGTCGCCGACAGCGACAGCGCTGCTTCGCATAGCGGGAACCTACCATTTCTCCTGGACCGGGGAGTGGAAGGCAGACAATATCCAGCGTGTTGAGAACGTTCCAAAAACGCTGAATGGTGGTGGTTTCGGTGTCCAGATTGGACTGTTCATCGGACTATTCCGAATCGGTGTGCCGTAAGGCAAGGGGGGCCCTTAGCTCAAGTGGTTAGAGCAGCGGACTCATAATCCGCGGGTTGCAGGTTCGAGTCCTGCAGGGCCCACTGCTTTCCATTTTCTCGCATCCCTCATTCCCGATACCGGAGGCACACGTTTCTGTGTACGTGCCGCTGGCAGGACAACTCTCCAGGATTGAGGGCAGGTCGGCGGGATGCCTAACCATTCTCCTTGGTGGCGGAGGTTGGAACTCCCAGTGTCGGTACTTCCAGCAAGATGATCGTAGCTATACCGGGAGCGCACACTCTTAGGGTGCATCGTTCCTTGCCGACTGAAGCCGGCGCTCCCAGTGAGCGTATACAATCATCCTCACAACACCCCACCCGTAGGGGCGACCGGCTGGTCGCCCACCGGGCGAAGCACCGCTTCGCCCCTACCATTGCGCCGGAAGCGCACACTCTTAGGGTGCAAAGGTGCCGGCAAAAGCCGGCACTTCCAGTTGTTGCCAGCAGGACTGGTGCTTTTCGTGCTTTTTCGTTGTGGGAAAGAAAAATATCCGGTGCAGGAGAGTTCGCCGCTGGTGATTCGGGCGGTTACCTGCCTTACTCTGACTGTTCCTGCTGGAACCGGAGGTAATCGATGGTTGCCCGGACGTGGGCGAAGATGCTGCGCCACATTGCGTCGGTGAGACGTCCGGTGAGGGTGTTCTGCTGGCTCGGATGGTAGGAGCCGATGAGGTAGTACGTGCCGAGCTGTACCGTTGCCCCGTGGCGGAACCGGGGTTTCGGTCTGGGAATGGGAACGTCGAAGGAGCGAAGCAGCCGCAGGCTGGTTTCCCACGCTATGCCGCCTAAGGCAAGAAGGACGCGGACGTTGGGCAGCAGTGAGAACTCCGCCCGGAGGTATTCGAAACAGTTCTGGCGTTCTTCGCGCGTTGGCAGGTTGTTCGGTGGTGCACACCGTACCGCGGCAGTGATGTAGCAATTGCTGAGCGTCAGCCCATCATCGCGGGAAATGGATTCCGGCTGGGAAGCAAAGCCGTATTCAAAGAGGGCGCGGTAGAGCCACTCTCCACTTCGGTCACCGGTGAACATTCTGCCCGTTCGGTTTGCACCGTGGGCGCCAGGCGCTAAGCCGACGATGAGAAGCATTGCATTGGGATCGCCAAAGCCGGGAACAGGCTTGCCCCAGTATTCCCAATCCTGGTACCTGCGCCGCTTGACTGTTGCAACTTGCTGCCGCCATTGTACTAACCGTGGACATTTTGTGCATGCTACCAGTGAGGCATTGAGCGCTTCGAGTGAAATGAATTTTTTCATTGTTGTCCCTTTGCGTTGCGGATAATGGCAATGACTGCTTCAGTAAGCACACCTTCAGCATTTTCCCCCGACCGCTTGATACGGGCATCAGCCTGATACAGGATGTCCAGTGCCTGTACAATTGCCTTCAGAGGGAATTGCTGGAGGGCGGCAAGGTATTCGGGGATGAAAAATGCATTGATCCCGGTGATTTTGCTCAATTCCTGCGTATTCCGCTTCCGAAGCTGCGCAAGTTTCAGAAGGACGGTAAAGTAGCGGGTGAGCATTGTCAGGATGATGAGCGACTGACGCTGAACGGTTAAAAGATGCTTGAGTATGCGGAGCGCTCGCGGCAAATCTGCCTTGCCGATCGCTGCCTGAAGATCAAAGATAGTATGCTCACGCGCAAATCCTGCCAGCGCGGCAACATCCTCAGCGGTGATCTTTAGACGATCGCCCACGTAGAGAATGAGCTTTTCAATTTCGTTGTGGACTGCATAGAGCGAATCGCCGGCATACTGGATCAGTAATTCCAGAGCATCGGGATCAATGGATTTGCTGTGCTGCCGGATGCGCTCTCCTGCCCACGACGGGATTTCCCGGTCATACAGTTTCGGATGCTCGATCCACAAATGGCGTTCTAACAACAACGGGAAGGGAAACGGAGCTTTCCGTAATTTCTTCTCCACCGTTGCCTGATGCCGCGGTTTGTTGAGCTGCCGGCTGATGCCGTCCAGAGCAGGAAGGGAGGCAACGAAGACCAAGGTGTTTT
>JALWJX010000004.1:6692-54641 GCA_026996895.1 Candidatus Kapaibacterium sp. | reverse complement strand
CCCTCTTTGCGCTTCTCCAGCTTTGCCAGCCGTTCGGCGCGACGTAAAATGAGCAGCCGCCGTCCGCCTAAAAGAGGATAAGCCATCATCCGGCTGAGCAGTTGCTCTGGCGGAAGCTCTTCACAGTTCAGGAATTCCACCTGCTGCGACGTAACACCCCGTCGGTAGGCTTCCTGCAGCAATTGCTGGAGCGTTTCTTCCACCAGCAACCGTTCTTCGCCAAAGATGAGCAGCACAGGCGGCAACTGCTTTGCCTTTTGTAAAGCCGCGATCGTGACCGGTTTCATTCCTGCTGCTTCAATACTTGCGCTGTACCCTTCAAAACGAACGTTTCATTACTCCCGCCGCATTAAGGTTCGAGGATCGAGCGCATCGCGCAAGCCATCGCCGAGCAGATTAAAGGCAATGACCGCCAGTGCGATGGCAATACTGGGGAAGACGGTCAGTTCCCAGTTCACTCCAGCCGCAATATACCCATACCCATCCCGGATCATCTGTCCCCACGACGGCGTGGGCGGCTGCACACCTAAGCCGAGGAAGCTCAATCCTGCTTCTGCGATAATCGCATTGGCAAAGCCAGCGGTCATAATGACCGTCAGCGGACCCAGGGTATTGGGCAAAATGTGGCGCAGGATTATCCGCCGCGTGGGATAGCCCAGCGCACGGGTTGCTTCCACAAATTCCGCTTCGCGCAGGGAAAGGAACTGTCCCCGAACAATACGGGCAATGTCAACCCACGTAGAAATCCCAATAGCAACAAAGGTTTGCCAGAATCCCTGTCCTAAGACAACGGAGAAAGCGATAACCAGCAGAATCGTTGGAAACGACCACACAACATTGATCAGCCACATAATGAGGTCATCGATCCAGCCCAGGAAGTATCCTGCCAGCGCTCCCAGAAGGATTCCGATGCTCAGCGCAATGCCCTGAGAAATCAAACCCACCGACAGGCTGATGCGAGCACCGTAGACCAGGCGACTGAAAACATCCCGTCCATACCGGTCTGTTCCCAGCAAAAAGAGCGGTTGCCGATGCCAATCGGAAGGATCATCACCCCACAGTTGTTGAATTGCAACGCGGTGGCGTCTCCCGTCGATGTCCGTGTAGACAACGGTATCGCCGCGTACTTCATAGTGCTGGATAGGAATCAGCAACGGCTCCTCTGGATGGGTGGGATTGCGTTTCAGCAGGAGATTGCCGCGGAAGAAAGCCGGTTTGATCGCATATTCCAGGATTTGCACGTGTGGCGGAAATGGGGCAATGAAGTCTGCAAAAATTGCGGTCAGGGTCAGCAGACTGATAATGCTCAGTCCCACCATTGCAGCAATACTCTGCCGCAGCCGCCGCCACGTTTGCTGCCACAATCCCCCGTGTCGTTCGCTATATGCTTCGCGATTCATCTCGATGCGCCGCTATGACAGTTTGATTTTCGGATCCAGGAAAGCATAGATAATGTCGACCAGTAAGTTGATAATCACAAACACCACAGCAGTAAACAGCACAACTCCTTGAATCACGGGATAATCCAGCTTTTCAATGGCGTTAATGGCGACCGTGCCAATGCCGGGCCAATTGAAGATGTACTCGATAAAAAAGGTTCCGGCAAGCAGGGCAGCGAACCAGGCACTGACAGTGGTGACCACCGGATTGAGGGCATTGCGCAGAGCGTGCTTGAAAAGCACCGTTGATTGGGGCAAGCCCTTCGCTTTCGCCGTACGAATGTATTCCTGATGGAGGACTTCCAGCATACTACTTCGGGTAAGGCGGGCGATGATGGACAGTGGGCGAACACCCAGGGTGATCATTGGCAAAAGTAAATACTCCCATCCCCGGTTGATGTAGCCAGAAATGGGCAGCCACTGGAGCAGAACGCCGAACAGTAAGGCGAACAGCAATCCGGTGACAAAGGAAGGTAATGAAATGCCCAGTAGGGCAGTAGTCATAATGGTGGTGTCAAACCAGGTATTTGCCCGCAGGGCAGAGAAGATACCCAGAAGAATACCCAGAATGGAAGCAAGGGTAATGGCGCTGACTGCCAGCAGTGCCGTTGCCGGAATCCGTTCCGCAATCGTTTCAACGACGTCACGATTGGTCGCAAACGAGCGCCCCAGATCGCCGTGCAGCACTCGCCAGAGATAGTTCACGTACTGTTCGTACAGCGGGCGGTCCAGTCCTAACTGTTTGCGAAGCGCTTCAACCGATGCAATATCAGCACGCTGCCCTAGCAACAGCCGGGCAGGATCGCCGGGAAGGACGTAGTTGATGAAGAAGGTAATGGTCAGAACACCGTAGAGCACCAGCACCGAATACAGCAATTTTCGGATAATGTACGCTGCCATTGGCTACACAATCACCAGCAATTTCATTGGAATTTCCCCGGCTTCTGCAAAAGCCTTAAGACGTTCAATCATCGATGGTGTTAGCGGTTCGTTGCTGCCGACAATGAGCAAACCGTAAGAAGTATAGCAATTCTCTGCCAGTTGCATTCCGGGTTGCAGTTGTGCCACGCTCAGCCGCCGGATGACCTTTTGTCCCAATTTCCGGCGCTCTTCTTCAATGATGGCAATGAACGTATCAACGACTTTTTCGCTGAAGGTGCTGCCCGCCTTCGATTGCAGGTACTGCAATGCCTGCTCCGATCGCTGGCGGGTGTAGTCCAGCAGGGATTGCGTTGAAAAGTACGGAGTCGACGATTTGGCAACTTCAGTTCGATCCCTCGATTGTTTGTACACCGCATTGTGATAGATGTCGACAACCCCGATGATCAGCGCTGCGGGGTGAATGAGCCTGCCGGACAATCCCTGGGGAAAGCCACTGCCGTCCAGCCGCTCGTGATGGTGCAGGACTACTGTGGCAATTTCGGTGAATCCCTTGTGATGCGAAAGAATCCGATGTCCCAGAATCGGATGGGATCGATAAAGCGCTAACTCCTGATCCGTCATCGATCGGGTTGATTTGCCAATGATTCGGTCTGGTAAGCCAATCTTTCCGATGTCGTGGAGATAGCCAGCGATGCGGGTGATAAAAACCTCCTCTGCATTGAGTCCCAGGCGCTCGGCTACCTGTGCAGATTTTTCGCCGACAAAAACGGAGTGGCTGGTGGTATAAAAACGTTCGTGCGCACCAACGATCGATTGCAGCATCTCAATGGTTTGCTGGAAAGCTTCGACCAACTGTCTTTCAAGGCTGGAGGACATCGGACAGCGCTGTTTGAAGGTTGGACTCAACTCGTAAGGAATCGATGGAGTGTCCTAAGAAGCGTTCGGCAATGGCAGGAAATTGACGGGGAAGATCGGTCACGATGACGTGGAGCTCTCCAGAGCGCTGCGGTTGCGGAGGTTGCGAAGCAACGGTGCGAGCCAGGGCAGAGGCAGCCGCTGCCCCGGAGTTGATGATATGCATTCCCGGCAGAACACGCCGGATCACCGCTGTGAGCAAGGGAAAGTGGGTACAACCTAAGATCACCGTGTCAGCATCGGAAGAAACAAAACGTTCCAAATACAGGCGTGCTGCCTGGTAGGCGATCGGATGCCCTGCCAGTCCTTCTTCCGCTAAGGGAACGAAGAGGGGACACGGCACGCTGAGCGTACGAATGGTGGGATCGTATTGCGCCAGACTATGCTCATACGCCCGGTTTTCAACCGTTGCATACGTCCCGGTAATGAGTACTGTCTTTGTCTGCGTTTGCTGCGCTGCTTGCTGCGCTGCTGGATCGATCACATCGAATACGGGGATGGAGAGATGTTGTCGAAGAAAGGGAGCAGCGACGGCGGAAGCGGTATTGCAAGCGATCAGCAGGGCTGTTACGTCGTAGTGTTCCAGCAGGTACGTTACACCCTCGATGGTGTAGCGGAGGATGGTGTCGTTCGACTTGGTACCGTACGGCAATCGGGCGGTATCGCCCAGGTAGATAATGGTAGCGGTGGGCAACAGCCGCTCCAGTTCCCGGACAGCGGTCAGTCCGCCAATGCCAGAATCGAAGACGCCAATTGTGATTGCTGAGCCTTGGTTCATTGTCGAAAGTATGCTAAATTTGCTGAAATCAAAAGTCAAATATACAGTGAAACAGCCAGCTATCCAATGATGACGCAGCAACGCCGGGATGGAGGAAATTTTTTCGTCGCCATCGCTCTTGCCTTATTGCCAGTGCTGATCGCTCCTGTATGGGCGCAGCCAGACGATACGGTGTATGTGCAGACCAACAAGCCGCAACGTACCTTTTCACGGTACTATCACTGGAAGCAGGCTGCGTATTTGTGGACGGTCAGTGGGAGCGGCGTTTTTGGTACGATCGTTGGAGACATTGAACTCACCGCCGATGCTCGATTCTCACTGGTCAGTTTTGCGGGCTTACCGCAATATCCAAAGTTGCCGCTGGAAGATAATGGGTGGCAGGGACAGGTTTTCTGCAACATTACCCCGGCTGCCTGTTGGATCTTTTTTGCAACCAACGCGCGAGTTGACCGGAACTTTACCCTCGAGGATATGCAACTGGACGTTGCGGATTCGATGAAAAAGTATCGATTTATCCCGGAAAATGACACGTACAATCCTCAGCATGTGTACACCCGCACTGTCTATGGGAACGACGTCAAAGCGCAATTTCTGTATATCGATCGGTACGGCGAGGCAAATAACCAGTACTACTTTGACAATACGGCTGTATTTCGAGTGGTAATTCAGCGCAAGTCGCCTGAACTGCTGGTGATCCAGCCCAATCCCTATCGCATTTTGAACGATGGTCCCCCAAATACGATTCCCAACGCCGTTTTTCGAGAAGAGGTGCTCAACTTTGGTCAGGCGCCCGTTGGAGGCGGAGCAACGATTCAATTTCGCCGGATTTTGAAAAATCGAGGATTGGAACCATTGCGAATTCGCCAGATTGTGGTAGCCGGGACGAACATCGCCGACTTTACGGTGCAGCGAACCGATGGTGCGCCGCTAACGCAAACCACCGATCTGCAACGGTGGCAGGATTCGGTGGAATTGGTGTTCCAATTTCAGCCAACCAGTGTGGGAGCAAAACAGGCAGAGGTGCTGGTCTTCTGTAATGATCCCACGCA
This sequence comes from Candidatus Kapaibacterium sp., assembly GCA_026996895.1. Taxonomy (GTDB): domain Bacteria; phylum Bacteroidota; class Ignavibacteria; order Kapaibacteriales; family WFXC01; genus WFXC01. The sequence goes on along the minus strand of JALWJX010000004.1, from coordinate 49,578 downwards.
AAATCCCGGCGCTGGAGAAACTTACTTCCGCTTTCTGTTGCAGGGTGAAGGGGTCCAGGCGCAATTGTCGGTGCTGCCGGAAATCGACTTTGGAGATGTGTGGGTTGGACAGCAAAAAGACACGACACTGGTAATTCGCAACATTGGTAACACGGCAGCGACCCTGTTGCAGTATACCGGCGTTGCTGATCCATTTTTTCTGACCAACCCGGTGGATACGAATCAACCGCCGCAGCCGCCGGCAGCGCTGGATCCGGGACGGTCGGATTCCCTGCGCATCGTTTTTCGCCCAACGCAAAAAGGACGAGTGCAGGATACGCTGCGAATCGCTGCGACCAATACCTCTCCGTATTCGGTGGTGCTGCGAGGACGGGGTTTGCTGAGCGCCGCGAAGATCTGGCATCGCTGGCAGTTTGCAGATTCCCTGCGGGATACGATCGATTTTGGTCAGGTCTCCGAAGGAGAACAACGGATCCGGGCTTTTACCATTCGGAATCTGGGCAATGTTCGCCTGACGATTCCGGAAAAAGTGGTGCCATATTACGAAGTGGTGGACATTATTCCCGGTTCCAAAGATGAGTTCGTGGAATTATTCCAGTTAGGTTGCGATACCTGCTTTATCGACACCCTGACGCCATATTACGATAAACAGTTTGCGTTTCTGTACGATGGAACGCTGACGTTCCCGGTTGGCAAAAAGGCGGTACGATTACGCCTGAGCGTGCGGCAGCAGGATGATACCAGTAAGATCGTTGCGCAGAAAGAGTTTGTGCTGATTGCCGAAAAAATTCCCGTGCGGCTCAACGTTGCTCCGGTGGAGCAGGATTTTGATTCCGTATATATCCATCGAACCTCGCCACCGAAGCTGCTGCGGTTGGTGAATATTTCGAAGCAGCACGCCATCTGGATTGATACGATTCTGTTTATCGGTGGAAGTGTTGCCGGCGAGTTTCGGATTGCCAGTGGTGATTATCAGATTCAACTGGCACCGGAGGACTCGCTCGGATTGCCCGTTGTCTATCAACCAGCAGATCGAGGGTGGGATACAGTGCGGTTGATTGTCCGCTACCATTCGGTGATCAACGGAAACCGCCGGGATGATTCGGTGACGGCAATCCTTCGAGGAATTGGGGTAGAGCAGCAGTTGCTACTGGAAGCAGCCGTCAGCGGCGGCATTCCCCCGGAACCCTTCGAGGTGCGGCGAGGGTTAGCCGTTGATACGATTGACGTAGGAGCGGTGCGGGTTGGCAGAAGTCAGAGCATTCTGGGGTTTGTTCGTAACTTGGGCAATCTGGTCATCCATCCTGCTCAGACCTTTTTCTATGTGCTGGAAGAGTTGACGCCCAATGCCCTGCTTCATTATCAGGTGGTCTCGCCGCACGATTCGAGCCTGGCGATTGGGCAACGCGATACAGTGCATTTGTTGTTTCAACCGAAAAGTCCGGGGCAGCACGCTGTACGATATGTACTTTCCAGCAATGTTCCTGATCGCATCGGAACAGCGCCCGATTCAATTCGCCAGTGGAGTTTTGTAGTGGTAGGGCGGGGAATTCGCCCTGAAGTTATGTGGAGTCAGCAGGCAGTGGATTTCGGCGATATTGTCGTCTTGCAAAACTGCCCTGATGGGATTGTGGAGCGCTCGGTCCGGCTGACCAACGCTGGAGATGCTCCGGTTCTCATTGTTGCTGCGGTCATTGTTCCCAATTCGGGTGTATTCACTTTGCAGGGAATGTATGTTGGAAAAACGGTCGAACCGGGAGAGTACCTTGATTTCCCAATCCGATTTGCTCCTCCGTCAGTGGGAACATTTACCGCAGAGCTGGTGGTGCATACGGACGAAGCGTTTCCGTACAAAGAATACCGTATTCAGCTGGAAGGGCAGGGCATTGCACCACCTGTTGTCCCGATGCAGTTGCCAACATTGATCCGCGTTCGCCCCGGACGACCCATAGCGCTGCCCATACGGTGGGCGACGCAGCCCTATGGCAACTTGCTGCAGCAAATTGATACGATTGAATTTGCATTGCGCTACAATAAGACCTTGCTGGAATATCAGCGGTTTGAAGTTTTAGGCACTGCCGCAGAAAATGCAACGGTCGATGCGCAACAGATCCGACTTCCCGGTGATCCCCAGGCAGTGCTTGCCGTCCGGATTGCACAGTCAGATCCGTTGCTATTGCGAGATACCCTGATCGTGCTGTGGTTCGATACCTTCCTGGGAACGCAGGCGTCGACAGAAGTGACGCTCAATGACACGCGGGTTGTCGTGGATGAGTGTGAAGGGGTTGTGGAGTTGCTGGCAGAAGGGGGCGCTGTAATCTTAGATTCACTCTGTGGACTGGAGCAAAAGCTGGCACCGGTCGGGGCTTACCGTTTTCGGCTGCAAGCGGGGAAGCATAATGGGGCGTGGTCGGTCGAGTATGAAATTCCGTTCGATATTACGGTGCAACTTGAGCTCTTTACGCTCAATGGCATCAGGGTGTGGGAGTATCGCCAGTGGCATTCGCGGGCAGGACGGTATGTGGTTCCACTGCCATCGGTGCCGCCGGGCGTGTACCTGTGTCGGATGAATGCAGGAATTTTTTCTAAGGCAGTGCTGCTGTGGAGAAGGCAGGAGCAGTGATGCGCATTGCTGGAAAAATTCTTTTTCTGCTGGCTGCTGTGAGCATCGCTCGTGCACAGGGATTTCAATGGACACCTTCGGTGCGCCTGCCCTTTGAACATCCCCGGCTGTATGTGGGGATGGAAGGTGGAGCAGCGATGGAGTACCATTGGGGAGAGTTGACAAATATGGAGGGATGGGTGTTGTGTGGCGTCTATCGTTCGGCATACGGGCAGCGGTGGAGCGTGGGAGCAGCCGCGGAGTACTGGATTCGCCCTGATCGTACCATTGGCGGCATCTTCCGCTGGGTCCGTCGCCAGATCCGATTTACCCATCGAACCGATCCAGTCCCACAGAAAGATTCTCTGGGTAATACGTTGCCGCCGTTGATCACAGAGTATGAGTTTGTCCCGATTGTGCAGCAACTGCAAATAGGGGCGCGGGTGAAACAGCGGTTGTTCGTTCCCTATGTTTTTGTAACAGCAGAAGCAGTGACCAGCATTCTGTTATCGTATGATGCTACCCAAACGGAACGCATTGTCAGTCCCCCGGAACGCCGCTTTGTTGACGGCTCGTTTCAGCGGACAGTTGCTGAAACCCCTGTGGTGCAGCTTGCTGCTTTCAATATTGGCACCGCTATTGGAGTTGGTGCTGATATCCCACTGATCTACAGCGTATATGCCAGTCCCGTTGTGCGGATTGTTCTCCCATTGTTCCCACTTGAACGGCAAAGTGCGTGGCGGTCGGTGGGGCTCAGCATGGCCGTGGCTATCTATGTTGGGTTATAACGCAATGGGATAAAAGAATGATCGTCAACGGTTTCTTCGTGGGAGATGTAATCATAAAACTGGAGGGAGTGTTCCAATGCGGTGGAGTCTCTTGAGCCTGTTGGTGGCTGCCTTAATGGTTGGTAATGCGTGGGCCCAACCAAAGCTGCAGGTCGTTGATGGACCTGTGGTGAATTGGGGAACGGTTAGTTCCAAGCAATCGCCGTTGAAAGCGAAGGTGAAAATTGTGAACGCCGGTAATGAAGAGTTGAAAATATCAAAAGTGCGCGCCGCCTGTGGTTGCACAGCAACATTGCTGGACAAAGACCTGCTCAAACCGGGAGATACGGCAACGATTGACGTGTCGTTGAATATCCGGGGACGTTCCGGGAGTGTGACCAAGACGGTAACGATCAGCAGCAATGATCCGAAACAACCACGGAAAGTGCTGTATCTGAAGGCAGTGGTGCGGGATCCTGTGACCATTTCTCCGCGGTATTTTGCCTTTGGCAGCATGGAGGTGGGAAAAGAAGCACGAGCACAGGTCAAGGTGAAGAATAACACCAAAGAGGATATTACACTGTCTGAGTTTAAAGCCAGTAACGGGCTACAGCTCAATGTGAAAGATCCTATGACTTTGAAGGCTGGTTCTTCGGTGGTCCTGCTTGTGAAAGTGACCCCAACGAAGCCGGGACCATTTACCGGGGTGGTAACATTCAAGACCTCCCATCCGGATTTTTCCAGCTTCCAGGTAATGGCATATGGTAATGTGAAAAAGCCGGAGCAGTCGAAAGTCTTTGAAAAACCCAGCAGCAAGAAATAGCCGCTGCAGTAAAAATTTTTGAGCCAAACTAAGACCCGCCCTTGTGGCGGGTTTTTTGTTTTTGCAGGAAAGTGTTGCAGCAAACAAGTGTGGAAACAGGAACTTCCAGTGGTAAGCTGACCGGTTCAGCAGTAGTACCGTACTTTTGGATTGCCCCGTTCGCAGATGGATGCAGTAGTGGCGGCTCTGAAACCGAGAGAAAGAAACGAGAGGGAGCACCACAATGTCCTGAGCGATAGTGCTGGAAGATGTCGCTTAAAACTGATAATCCGATCGTTATCCGAAGAAGGCGACTCATTCAGCGGGAGACTGGAGGCAGCGGAAAAGGAAAAATTTCAGATATTTCGTCTGAGGCATCGCTGGCAAAATGGGATGATCAGGTGATTGCTGTCCCCGGTAGAGAAGTTGCAAAAAGCGACCTGTCCGAAGCGCTTCTTCCTGGACGATGCGGAGAAAGCGTTCTTCATCAATGTGGTATGAGCAACTGCTGGTTGCAAGAATGCCATCCGGAGCAAGCACCCGAAAAGCCAGGCGATGCAGGCGAGCATAACCGCGGATTGCTGCAGGAATTTGTTCCTTGCTTTTGGTAAAAGCTGGAGGATCTAAGATGATCAGGTCCCACTGCCGCCCTGCTCGTTTCGCTTCCAGGAGGAAATCAAAGACGTCATCGCAAACAAATTCAACCGCTTGCTTTGAAAATCCGTTGAGTTCGAAATTACGCTGCGCAATAGCTAAAGCCGGAGCAGAGCTGTCGATTGCTGTGATACTCCGGGCACCGGCTGCCGCCGCATTGAGGGCAAATCCCCCTTGATTGCTAAAGCAATCCAGAACCGTGCGGTCCCGTGCGAATTTCTGTATCCACAGCCGATTGGTTTTCTGATCCAGAAAAAATCCCGTTTTTTGACCGGATGCGATATTGATGCAAAATCGGAGATTATTTTCCAGACATACAATTTCTTCAGGAATGCTGCCCCAGAGCGTTTCTTCGTACAAGGGAAGTCCTTCCTTTTGCCGCAGGACTGAATCATTTTTTGCATAGATTCCTTGCAAACCTGGCAGAACCTGCAGCAATGCTTCTTGAATTTCGGCAGATAACCGCTCCAGACCATAAGCTAACATCTGGATCGCTGCGTAGCGGTCAAAAATATCAACGACCAGTCCGGGAAGGAAATCAGATTCACTGAAGACCAATCGATACATCGTGTTCTGCTGGAAATCAATCAACTGATGCCGCAACAGATAGGCATTGCGGATACGGTCGGCGAAAAAGTCAGCAGTGATGGGAGCGGTGTGAGTGAGCAAGAGCCGGATGCGGATTTTGCTGTGGGGATTGTAAAAAGCAAGTCCTAAGTCTTTACCCGCGTAATTCCGGACCCGCACAATATCGCCGGGCTGAGGATCCCCTTCGACTGCTTCGACTTCATTGTCGTACGCCCACAGTTGCCCTTTTCGGATGAAGCGCTCAAAGTGTGGCTTGAGCGTCACAACTGCATAGTCCAGCGCCATCGATGACAGATTTTTCACCGCTTTGTTATGTCCTAATTGTCCTACAAACCGCAAATTTGCAAATTCTGAAGCGACCGGCGATCAGCTTACGGCAAACAGTGGGAGAATAACGGCAAAATGATGGGCGATCCGCAGACAAAGCGGAGTATGGGACCTGGCACAATGCAAAAAGTGCGATCGGTGAAAATAGGAATGCTTCTTCTGGCGCTTGCGCTGGCACTGGGAGCGTGCCAATCAGAAGCGCCGGAGGCAATTCGGGAAGGAGGATTTTTTTACAACGAACCGGATGGGTTGAATACGCTGGATCCAGCTCGGATGGGATATCGAGCAGCGATCTGGGTGGGAACCCAGCTTTTCAACGGATTGGTGGAACTGGATACCACTGGCGCCATTGTGCCTTCTCTTGCTCGCCGGTGGACAGTGGATTCGACAGGAACGCGATGGACCTTTGTACTTCGAGACGATGTCTGGTTTCACGAAGATTCCTGCTTTGGATCCCGGCGAACCCGGCGGGTTGTGGCTTCGGATGTGAAGTTCTCCTTTGAACGTATTTGCGATGCCCGAACAAAGTCCACGGGAGTATGGGTGCTGCGGGATAAGATTGCTGGCGCCGCAGCATTTTTCGAAGCAACGGCGGCGGGGAAAGAAACACCGAAAGGAATCTCCGGCATTCGAGTGCTCAATGATTCTACCGTTGAGATTCAACTGGTTAAGCCGTTTGCTCCATTCCTGGCGCTGCTGACAATGCCCTATTGCTTCATTGTGCCGCGGGAAGCGGTGGAGTTTTACGGTGACCGTTTTTTTCAGCATCCCGTGGGAACGGGACCGTTTCGTTTTGGAAGATGGCGCGAAGATGTGGAGCTGGTGCTTTACCGGAACGATCGGTATTTTGAGCGGGATGGGCAGGGACGCCAGTTGCCCTATCTGGATTCCATCGTAGTCACTTTTTTGAAGGATACCAAATCGGAGTTTCTGTTGTTCCAGCAGGGGAAATTGGATTTTCTGAGTGCGATTGATCCGGCATTTCAACCGCAGTTGTTTGATGAAAATGGGCATCTTCGGTCAGAATATCGACACTGGCAATTGTATCAGGCGCCAGCATACTCGATTGAGTACTACGGTTTTTTGCTGGATACGACGTTCGCTGCTGCCCGACGTCTTCCCTTTGCTCATTCTCGTGCCTTACGGCAGGCGTTGAACTATGCCGTAGACCGCGAAGCGCTGGTTCGCTATGTACTGCGGGGCAAAGGTATACCGGCACATTTTGGCATTCTGCCACCGGGTTTCCCCGGCTTTGATTCGACCGTGCAGGGGTACCGATACGATCCGCAGCGAGTGCGGCAGTTGTTGGCTGAAGCCGGATTCCCGGATGGCAAAGGATTGCCAGAATTTACCCTGCAGTTGGGACAGAGTGAGCGGACAATGGCAGTGGCGGAAGCGGTGCAGGAACAGTGGCGAAAATTTGGCATCCGGGTCAAACTCCGGCAGGTGGATTTTCCACAGCATTTGGAAATGGTGCGAACCGGTAAGTTAGCCTTCTGGCGGACCAGTTGGATCGCTGACTACCCGGATCCGGAAAATTTCTTAGCGCTTTTCTATTCGCCATTCTTTGCCCCGTACGGACCGAACACCACTCATTTTGCTCATCCGGTGGTTGATTCGCTGTACGAGCGGGCGCTGTCGCCGTTGTTGTCGCCCCAGCAGCGGTTCCAGATATACCATCAGATGGAGAAAATCGTCTTAGCGGAAGCACCGTGGGTATTTTTGTACTATAATGTGATCCAGCGGCTGGCACAGCCGTGGATTCGGGGTTTTTTTGTTGATGGCAGCGATCGGTTGCTGCTGAAGTACGTGTGGAAACAGCAGGGGCAATAAAAGAGGGCATGGGATGCGGCTTGTGGGTACGGCGTTTTTACTGCTTTCCTTGATCGCTTTCTTTCCTCCTTCCAGCTGGAGTGTGCCGCCGGTCAAGCACAAGGCGGTGTCAAAGCAGAAGAAACAAAAGCAAAAGCATCAACCGCGACGGCATCGGCGGCGATCGGATACCCGAAAAGGGAAGCAGCAGGCAATGATGTTTTTGCAGGCTTATGAAGATCTGGCAAAGCTGGCAGGGTTGCCGTATAAGCCGCCAGCGGATCAGCAGCAGTTGCAGCAAATGGTAAACGAAGATGGCGAGGTGCTGACCGATACCGAAGCAGTGGCAATGCTGCCAGAAACCGATACCCTTCCCTGGAATCCGGCTGATTACGATATCACCGCTTTTCGAGAACAATGGGATGCGTACATTGCCCAATTTGAGGACGAAGAAGTGACCGAAGCCGGAGTTGAGAAAAAAGCTATTCTGCGTTCGATTCTGGAATGGATTGGAACTCCCTATCGGTACGGCGGTACCACGCGTCGCGGGATCGATTGCTCCGCTCTGGTGCAACACGTTTATCGACAGGCAGCCGATGTGCAGTTACCCAGAACTGCGCGGTATCAGTATTTGCTGGGACAACCGATCGAGGATATCGATGATCTTCGCTTTGGAGACTTAGTCTTCTTCCACACCCGCCGCTCTGTCTATGTTTCACACGTCGGCATCTATTTAGGACACAGGCTGTTCGCCCACGCCAGCTCTCGCTACGGAGTGACTGTCTCTTCACTGGAAAGTCCCTATTACCGCAAGCGGTTCATTGGTGGTCGGCGATTGCGCGTCGACGATCTGTTTAATTTGCAGGCAGTGACCGCCGGACAAACCCAGTGACGCCCGCTCTTTAAAGTGCGATATCCAGATATTTTACTCCCTAATATACGGTAAAAAAAGCATAGTTGCAAGCGAAAAGCATCCTGCTCTTACTGTATATTTGCAAATTGGGAAGTTTCGTAGAGTAACGTGCTGGGAAATGCTAAGATCGAAGAAAGAAGAAAATGTGTTTCTGACGGTCGGTATTCTGGGTGGTGGGCAACTGGCAAAAATGCTGGCAGCGGCAGCGCAGAAATTGGGACTTCGAGTCCACATCTTTGAGCGTTTTTCCGATTCGCCCGCATCGCGCAGTTGCGATCGGGAATTTGTCGGATCATGGCGGTCGTGGGAAGTGTTGCGGAATTTTGCCCATAGCTGCGATGTGATCACGATTGAAAGTGAATTTGTGCCAGCCAGTACCCTCCATTGGCTCCATTCCATTACGCCGGTGTATCCAGATCCTGTGTCGCTCCAGCGATTGCAGGATAAGTATGAGCAAAAAAGCGTTGCGCAGCAGGCGGGCTTTGCCGTTGCCCCATACCGTGCCGTTGAGAGTGAAGCTGACGTTCAGGCATTTGCTGAGCAGTATGGTTATCCAGTAGTGCTCAAAACCCGATTCCTCGGATATGATGGCTACGGAAACCGGGTAGTACATCAGCCGTCGGACATCAAAAGTGCTTTGCGAGCATTGCAGCAGCGGGAGGAAAATGCTGGCATTTTTGTCGAAGCTTTCGTGAATTTTCAGAAGGAGCTGGCGCTGGTCTATACTCGCGATGCTGCGGGGCACGTCCGCTTTTATCCGCTGGTGGAAACTGTTCAGCAGGATGGAATTTGTCACAAAGTCTTTGCGCCAGCAGTAGTGGATGCTGACGTGGAGGAACAGGTACAACAACGGGCGGCACGATTAGCTGATGCTTTGCGAGTTGTTGGAACGATGGCAATTGAATTGTTTCTGGTCGATGAAACAACAGTGTTGTTCAACGAAATAGCCCCGCGAGTTCATAATTCCGGCCATTTTACGATTGAAGCGTGTTTCACCAGCCAGTTTGAAAATCACATTCGAGCAATTACCGGATTGCCACTGGGTGCAACGGAAATGATCGTGCCGGCAGCAGCGATGATCAACATCCTGGGCACCCGGGAAGGCGATCCTTTCCCTCAGAATCCAGCCGCTTTGCTGGAGGTGGACAAAATTTCCGTGCATTTTTATAGCAAGGAACGGGCGCGTCCACGGCGGAAAATGGGCCATGTAACAACCGTTGGTGAAACCCGTCAAGAAGTTATCGATCGAATTGAGCAGGTAGCAAAGGTGTTGCAATGGTGAAAGATCCCCTACAGTGGGTAATAGAGGCGTTGCAGCCGCAGCGGCTTCTGGAGGGAGACTGGATACAACGTCAGGTGTACGAAGCGCTGGAGCGGATGCAGTTGCTTTCCGTGCTGGCGCCATTTGAGCCCATAGTGACGGGAACATATCCGCTGGGCATCCACATTGCCGGTAGCGATGTGGACGTTAGCTGCTACCTGCCACTCAGTGGTGAGCTGGAGCAGGTGCTCCTGCGCCATTTCTCAGGCTATCCGCAGTTTCGGATGCTGCATCAGGAACGGGAAGGCATTCCAACCCTCATTGCCCGGTGGTACTGGGGAATGCTGCCGGTGGAGGTTTTTGCCCAGCCAATCCCGCCGCTGGAGCAAAGAGCAGTCCGCCATTTGTTGATCGAACAATTTTTGCTGGAACAATTTCCGGCACTGCGGCCAGAAGTCCGAAAACTCAAGCAGCAGGGACTCAATACGGAAGCTGCATTCGTGCGCGCTCTGGGTATTGAAGCCGAGCCTTTTTCCTTCCTCTACGACCTTTCTTTCCAGCCAGTGGAACGGATTCTGGAAATCGTTGCAGCCCGGCAAAGAGCTGAATGACGGCTGATGATCGTTGCTAAGAACATTTTTAAATCGTTTGGGAACAAAGCGGTTTTGCAGGGAATTTCCTTAGAAATTCCAGATCGTCACACCACGTGCATCATTGGGCGATCTGGCTGCGGCAAAAGTGTTTTGATGAAGATCATTGTCGGTTTACTGCCGCCAGATCGGGGCGAGGTCTGGATTGATGGAAAGTCTCTGGCGCAGCTCAGCGCAGCAGAACGGTATCAGTTGCGCAAAGATATCGGCTTCGTATTCCAGGGAGCAGCCTTGTTTGATTCTTTGACGGTGCTGGAAAATGTTGTTTTAGCACCGTATCAACACGGAATGCGGGATCCGGAGTATCTGGAGCGCGAAGCACAGCGCGTGCTGGAAGCAGTCGGTTTGCTCCCGGATCGAAAAGCGGTGGGGGAGGAGGTTTTTCTTCGGGAATATGCAGCATTGAAGGACAAAAAACCGGCAGAATTATCAGGAGGGATGCGCAAACGTGTTGGTATTGCCCGCGCACTGGTCGGCAATCCCCGGTATGTTTTCTACGATGAACCAACCACCGGACTGGATCCGGTTACCTCGGAGCAGATCGACCGGCTCATCCGGCACCTGGCACAGCAGCTTTCCGTCACTTCTGTTGTGATCACCCACGACCTCTTCTCGGTAACCAACGTCGGCGATACCGTTGTGCTCCTCCACGATGGTAAAGTGCAGTTCGCTGGCACACCGCTGGAGCTTCTGCAATCCGCTGATCCGGTCGTGCAGGAATTTATCGAACGGTACGAAGAAGGCGCGCAGTACCTGTCGCAGGTGTGAGGAAATTTTGCCTCTCATCACGACCGGGCGCGTACACTTCAGTGTCCATTCTTTGCCGGCTGAAGCCGGCGCTCCCAGTTGTGCGTTGCTAATGCCGCCTCTTGGTTGTATGGCAGAAATTTGCTATATTGGAAATGTGGAAAATAGTGGGGATGGAGGAAGAGCGAAGCAGAGAGTGGTGGAGACGGATGAGAACGGAGGGAGTGAATCGGTAACGTTCCGGACGTTTGACGCAGCGAACGGACATTCAAACCGTTGTGGGATAAATCAAAGGAGTTTCGCTGATGCAACGATTCACTCTGTCGCTGATCGTTTTGTTCCTGACAACCGCTTCACTGTCGAGCCGCACGATTTCCGAAATCTACAACGTGATCGCGTCACCGTATAGTTACGTTCCCGTGTCGCAATCGAATTCTTCAACCCTGGTGGATCTCAAGCAGTATACCTCGACCTATCCGAGCAGTCCGCTGTATGGCAACTATGACGACGGCATTATTCTGCTGGGAAATTTCGGTAACTCTCAGGTCATCAATTTCGCATTCCCGTTCAATTTGAATGAGGAAAACCAGAATGTTTTGGCACACGCTGTAAGTACGAATGGAATGTTTCAACCCATTCGGACGCGTTCCAGTGGGGGAGGTGTGGTCACCGTGAACTCTTTTCCGTCCCCAGCTAATGATGGATACTGGGGGAATTCCCAGACCTGGAATGCAATCTTTGGCTTCGGAGGCGATCTGGATCTCTCGAACGATACAACGTCGAAATGGTACTATGCGGTTCAGGGGAGTGCCCCGAATCGGCGAATTGTCTTTGAATGGCGAAATGTGAAGATTTATGGTACCAGCACGCGGGTGACCTTCCAGATCATTTTGAATGAGTCCGATAAGTCGATCGACTTTGTCTTTGGTGGTGTCAGCGGTACGATGCCATCGAATATGACCTTTTACACCGGTGTAAACGAAGGAACGGCGGCATTGTCCAATTACAACATTCCTGAAAAAGACAGCCACGGCGATCCGGGAAATTACATTGCGTGTAAATTTGAGAATGGATCGTGGACATACTCCAGTTCGGTGTCAAATCCATACGGAACGATCGGAACGTTCCCGACAGAAAACATCCGCTTCTGCATCGCCCCGATTCTGAACGTATCAGCGCCGCCGACGACATTGTTCAATGCAGCGACAAATACAAACGATCGGATCAGCGTGGGAACGACCCTGACGAAGACGTACACCATTACCAATCAAAATTCTTCCAATGCACCGCTGAAGATCACTACCGAAATTTCCGGTCCGGGCGCCGGTTCGTATTCGGTGACCCCTGCGCAGGTGACAGCCTTGCAACCGGGCAGTTCGCAGCAGTTTCAGGTAACGTTTTCCGGCAATGCGTTCGGTCCACGGAACGCTCAGTTGATTTTCCGCCTTTCGTCCATTGATGGTGCCAGTTGCCCTGAATTTCTGGACCCGGTCTCTGTTGGACTTCAGGGGCGCGTTCTGGGATTGGACGCTGTCATCGATCCGCTGGAGCTGGATTTTGGACAGGTTGCGGTGAATGCAACGACGGATCGGGAGTTTGCCCTGTTCTGGAACGAATCTTCGCAGACGTTGCGCTATCGCTTCTATGACCTGCAAGGGGGAGAGTTCCAGTTGCTGGGAGCGACCGGCGTTCCACCAGAAATCGTCGGTACTGTAGCACCGGGCGATACGGTGAAGCTCCCCATCCGGTTTCACCCCAGCAGCATTGGACAACAGCAGGCAACGGTGCGATTTCAGTATTCAAATGTACAGCAAACGGTGTTTTCCGATGAGTACCTGGTCACGGTGCGCGGTGAAGGGACGCCCACACGGTTGAAGTTTGCCATCGGCGATAACGATGAGCACGCTCCATCCGGTTCCGTGCTGGGACAGCAGCGGGAGGCAGTGGTTGGTGAGCAGCCGGCAGATTTTCCCTTTACCATTTCCAATACCGGGATCGGTGGAAATGTGCGGCTGTGGAATTTCCACTTCGTTGCGCTGGATGTGGATAATCCCGTCGGCGGGCGGTTCCGCGTACTCTGGACCCACGGCTTTGGACAGGGAGAACCAGTGTCGCTGGATCGACACTTCCGGTTGCAGGCGTGGAATGGCACGGCGTGGGAAACGGTAGATCCGGCAGCCGGTGTAGTAGTGAAGCCAGGGGAATCGCTGCAAATGCGGGTGCTCTTTGCTCCCCATCGCCGGGGCGTGTATTTTGCCCGGATGTTCTTCCAGACCGATGCAACTGCCGACCACAACTATAATGCAATCGAGGCGTTGAACGAAGCCGATCAACTCACTGCTGGATTGCAGTCTTATGATCTATACGGGTTGCGGGCACGCAATTCCCGGCTGGAACGGTTGAAGAGGGTGGAATTCCCGCCGACGAAGATTGGGCACTCAGCAGAAGTGGCGGTGCCGATCGTGAACACTGGCGATGCCCGGTTGCTCATCGATCAGTCGAGGGTGCGGCTGTTGCCCGGTGATCCTGATTTTGAAATTGTCTCGGCGTTTCCCCAGCAGCCAATCGACAATGGCAATTATGTGATCGCTGTGGGCGATACTGGATACATCTACATTCGGTTTACACCGCAGGCGATTGGTGCGCGCTATTCCCGATTGGAACTGTACTGCAATGATTCAACCAATGCAGAAAGCACTCGTGGACGGCGTTCCGCTTTTATCTTCGGAGAAGGAATGGGAGTGCCAGTGCTTGATGTGCAACTGGGAGAATCCGATACAGTTCTTTTCGCTCAGGATACCGTTGTGGTCGGGGATCCAGCTACGTATAAGGCAGCGAGTATTCAACTTGTGAATACGGGAAGTGAGATCTTAGAAATCACCGACATTCTGCTCACTGGTACCAATGCTGATGACTATCAGCTTGCCTACCGAACGTGGCGGAAAGATCCGGAACCACAGGGAGATTTGCCCTGGCTGCTGGAACCCGGCGATCAGCGAACGATTGCGGTGAGCTTTATGCCGCAGACGCCGGGACACAAGTCTGCTGCAGTGCAAATTCGGAGTAATGCAGAAAATGGCGCAGTGCTGGAGATCCCGCTGGGTGGCTTTGCCGGCGTTCGCACAATCGCTGCCGCTGTTGATACCCTCTTCCTCACCGATAGCGTGGTGATCCAAGAAACGATCACGCGCACCGTTGCCATCCTGAATACCGGCACTGTGCCGGTGCAGATTCTCAACGCAACGATTCAGGATGATGCAAATCGGAGTTATGCAGTCAACTTCTCCGATCCGGTCACCATTCCACCGTCGGAAAGCTATAATCTTGAGGTGCAGTTTACGGGAAAGGAACTGGGACCGCAGCCAGCGACCTTAGTGGTAGAAAGCAATGCGACCGATGCGGCAGAGCTGCACATTGCGCTGGCAGGCTATGTGGGATATCGCCTCCTGCGGTCGATTAGCCCGTTGATCAAAGTGACCCGACACATCACCCCTGGAGGGTTGCAGGGCAGCGAAGGGTGTGTCGATTTGCAGAATATGGGCGACATCTCCCTGCGTATCCTCAGCATTGCAATTTACGGCGATCAACTGGGTGAGTTTGAAATCCTCGAGTATCCAGAAGTGCTGATGCCGAATCAGAAAGCGCCGTTGTGCATTCGGTACACTCCGAAGTCTGAACAATTTCCCACCGCCTTTGTAGAAATCGAAGACAACGATCCACGGTCGGTCAATCTGACCATTCCGATCAACATCATCGTTACGGGAATTACCGAACAGTCGCATCAGAATCGAGGGATTACCGCAACGCTCTACGACGAGAACCGGGTGCTATCCATCGACCTGGCACTCACCCATCCGCAGCCAGTGCAAATCCGGTTAACGGATCTTGCAGGCAAAGTGCTCTTTCAGGCGAAGGAAACCAACCCGGCGACCCGGCTTCGGTTGCAGGTGCCGGCAGAGCGATGGAGCAGTGGTTTATACGTATTGCACGTTCAGGGCGTCGATGATCAGTTAACAAAACTCTTTTCCATCATACGCTAAAAAACGAGCCCATAGCATCCAGCGCACGCTGCGAGCGTGCGACGCGTCACAGACGGGGGATGCTATGGCGCGCGTTCTTATCCTCAAGCGGCGCTACAAGCATGCAACGCCTCGCAGAGCAGGGGATTTTGAGTGGTATGCGCCGCCGGCGGGTTTCCGTTGGTGCAAGAGATTCTTCGGCGTAGCGCTAAACAGATACGCGCGTCTTAGTCCACATCGACTGGGAGCGCACACTCTTAGGCGTGCATCGTCCTCGCCCTAACCCTCTCCCAGAGGGAAAGGGAATTTTCGGTCGACTAAAGTTGGTGCTCCCAGTAGTTGTCGCCGAAAGCCAGTGTATCCTGTGACTGGACTCCGGGTTGTCCATAACACGCTAGATGCTTGCCCTGCTACTTGTAACGACGCTGCACCTGTAGGGGCGACCCGCCGGGTCGCCCATTGGGCGAAGCATCGCTTCGCCCCTACTATTGCACGCAGCCACATCCAATGGTTCGAGGAGGCAAACCGCGAGTTGGATTACCGCGCCAGCACCATTCTTTTCACCTCAACAACCTCACCAGCCCTGAGCTGGTAGATGTATACTCCGTCCGGTAACTTGCTGGCATCGAAGACCACCGAATGCCTCCCTGCTTCAAACACTGCATCGATCACCACCGCTACCTCTCTGCCGAATAGATCAAAAACCTTCAGCGTCACAGCGGTTCGCTGCGGCAGGAAGAAAGGAATAGTCGTTGTTGAATGGAACGGATCCGGTCGATTCTGCCCAAGGGTGGGGCGGTGTGGAAAGAGCGGATCTTCCGATACGCTGGTTGCTCCTACTGTGATTGTCCGCCACTGGCTCCAGTATCCCAGCGCCGTTTTCCAGTCCATTGCCCGGACACGGAATTCCCACGTCCCACCGGCTAATGCCAGCGAATCAGGCAATGTAACATGTACAACAATGCCGGGCTTGACAAAATTTGTCTGCCACAGGATAGTGTCCATAGCGCTCCGTATCTCTAAGATGTAACGTAGTGAATCCTCTTCTGCATCAGTTGCCATCAGCACAAACGTCGGTGTTGGAGAAACTACTGCCTTATCTATGGGATTGGTAACCTCCACTACCGATGGCGGATGATTGAGCGAGTTTAACCGTTGGTATATCTCATAGGGCAACTCTTGGCGAAGGCCGCCTTCCATAATCCGGTCCTGTCCACTTCCTGCTTGGAGCAGAACCGGTGGTGTCAATTCTCGCTGAATCGCTTCCATATGCATCTGATCCAGCCACTCGATCCCGTGGCGCAGATTGATGTTTGCCCAGTCGTCGTAACCGCTCAACACGCTTCTTTCCCAGTCCGCGTTAATATCCCGCTTCACGTTGACATCGCGGGTATCTCCGTCTTGATTCCAATCAACGGGACCGTGCTCACGAACGAAAACATTGTAGATAGGAACCATATGCCCTGCATGTCCCCCGATTCCTGCTGGTTCAGAAAGGGAATCTTCGTTTAAGGTGTTGAACGCCTGGCGGGAATAATCCAGGACCCAGCTTCCAGCATAGCTTTTGACCGGAATCTGCCAGAGGTAGTTCATAACACTATGGAAGTTCGGTTTATAGTTTGTGTGATCGCTGCCGCCGTGGCGAAGTCCGAGGGTATGTCCCAGCTCGTGCATAAAGGTTCCTGCCACGACGTTATCCCACGTCAGCGGCGGATTGGGCTTTTTAAGCAGTTGTTTCCGAAAATCTTGCCAGGAGGAATGTCCCAGGGAGACAATAAAGTCATCGCCGGGAAGTTCCGCATAACCCGAAGATCCCTCCGTATCATACTGAACAGCAAAAAGGCAGTAACGGAAAACCATCCGCTTGGCTTTGCGAATGTTCTCCCAGTTATCGCTGGCCCGCTCTGCTGGAGTGCCGAAATATATAGCCTTCAATGAATCAAATTCCTTCCAGATGGTCAACAGTGGATCTGGATCGATGGATAGATCCCCACCATTTTGCACGTGGAGCACAAATGGTGGTTTGTCAGGAGCGCGCCGAAAGGCAGCGACGACCGAATCAATCGCTGCTGTGGACGGAGCCATCCCCTGCATTGCATCATATTCCACGAAGATGTCGCGTTGTCCTACCTTGGCACCTAACGCCGGTAGGTCAAGGTCAACAGTGCCGTCGTTGTTGATGTCGATCCCATTTCGTTCCCAGTCATCGCAGATGTAGTCTTGGTCGGTATCGCCACCGGGACAGGTATTGAGCCAGAAAGCTCTTCCTGGTCCAGCCGTGCTGCTGCCTCCATTGCCTACGATGTAACGGCCATCAGGTGTAATAGCGTTAGCCTGTCCCAGGCTCACATACCCGGTAAATACCTCAGCGAACACAGAGTCCAATCTTTGAAATTTAAACTCGGTGATATCCCATAGACCAGCATATTGCACCGTGTCAAGATCTACTGTACCTACCACAAAACGTCCATCGGCGGAAATGCCCCGTGCTTCACCAGACCACGATTCACCTGAGGGACCAAGTCCAAGCATAAGCTTCGACGCTATGTCCCATAAAACAGCCTGCTTGAACTCCCCACCAGATTGGCCGACAACGAAACGTCCACCAGAAGATACATCGAAGGGTCGACTTCCATATTCACCGAGAAATTCAAGATCTAACACTTTTCCCGTTCTTACATTCCACAACACAGCATGTGGATTACCATCTGGACCGGTTGCTCTTCCGACCACAAAATTTCCATCTGGAGAAATGGCGTCAGCAACATTCCAATCCACAAAACTACTTTTGCTCAAACTACCAAGCTCCCGTACTTCCCCAGTTTGTGTGTCCCATAAAACAGCTTTAGTATTACCGAGACTATCATCTGCCTTGCCAACCACGAAACGTCCATCAGCAGAAATATCACTGGCTTCACTTGTTCCGCCGGCAACAGCATTAGGTAGTGACGGAAGTTCCTGCATCTTTCCGGTCTGCGCATCCCATAAGAAAGCGGAATAATCGGCATAGAAATCATCAGTTTTTGTGGAATATCCGACGACAAAACGTCCATCAGCAGAAATACCGGTGGCATAGCTCCGGTTACCTCCCAGCGTGCCGAGATCCTGCACCTGCCCTGTTGAAACATCCCACCGGACAGCATGCTCTACTAAGGGACCAAACACCACCCATCCTACCACGTAACGTCCATCAGCAGAAACATCTGTTGCGTTGCTAAGCTGTCCCCCTGGTGGCATTTCCAGCCAGATAAGCTGTTGTGCCTGCAAAATAGCAGTCCAGAGGACAATGACTACCAGCAAGACGGAAAGAACGAAGTGCCACTTCATCGCCGGTAATCTCCATTTTGTGCCTACAAACGGGTATTACAAGAGTACAAATTTACGATGTAGATTGCTTCAATGCAAATGCATTTTTCATAAAATGTTACTGAAAGGCGTTTCTTTTAACGGTATATGCAGCCAATCGCTGCCGGGTTTCCGTTGGTGGAAAAGTTTTTCGGCACGTTGCTCACTGGCAACACACATTGCAGCCCGCACTTACCGGGAGCGCACGCTTCAGCGTACACCATCTGTGGTAGGACAACCCTCCGGGTTGTCCAGGCTAAACCAACGGTTTGCTCTACTATTTACATCTTGTCCTCGAAAGCTGGTGTTTCGGTTCACTTTTCCTCCTAAGAACAGAAACAGTGACTACTCTGCCATCAGCTCGTGCCATTGCAGAAATGTCAGCACTGGCATCCGCCCGCTGCCCTCTTTCCACTCCTGCTGCCGTTTCTGCTGATAGTATTCCGTGATCGACATACCTGCTACTTTCGCTTCCAGCCAGGTGAGAATATCGAATTCGATCGATTCCTGCTCCAGAGCTTCTGAAAGGATGCGATGGATGCGCTGGTAAAACGGCAGCGTTGCCGGAAGTTGCGATGCTGCAACAGTGTTGGGTATCCGCTGCAGGATGCGTCGCATCACCCGCACCACGGGGACAAATGAAGGGTACTGCCGCACAAATCGATGAAGGCGTCCCAGCGCACGCTCTGTTGCTTCAAAGTCGCGCTGTTCCCAGGCAATGATGCTCAGAAGGAGTCGCACGTGAAAACCGATTTGTTGCAACAGCCGTTGCGAGGTACGATCGTACGCGGCTTCCAGATACTGGCGAGCAAGGTGATACTCTTGCAGCCAGAAAGCAATGCAGCCAAGGTGGTACAAAGCTGCTTTGTAAAAGTAGGGATATCGCTGGCGATACTGCTGCAGAATCTGTTCGATTATCTGCCGATGGGCAAAGATTTCTTCAAACTGTCCTAATTCCAGTGCCAGGTACAACACCACGTTCAGATACAGCATTTCCACTTCATCCTTAACAATCTCGTTGCTTTGCGCAAAAGCGTTTTCCTGCCGCCGAAGCTGTTTGATAGTTTCAAACCGCCGCTCGGTGGTATGCGCATCGCGAGCGGCTGCAGCGTAGATGATCTGGTTATGCAGCGCATTGAAATAGGCTAACGGGTACAACTGCAGTCGCTGGGAATCGTATTGAAAATACTGGATCAACTGTTCATAACATTCTGCTGCCCGTGCTGGCTGACCACTGATACCCCATAGCAGTGCCTCGGTGTTCCAGCGTAAAAAAGGGATGCGAAAAGGATCGGTCATATAAGCAGGAATGCGCTGAAGCTGATCGATTACTGGCTGAATGAGTGCCGATCCTTCCGCACTGGAAGCTCGAACGTTGCCTTCAACGTAGCGGGTGTTCCATCGGGAATGGATATCCAGTAATTGCACAAACCGCTGGGTCTGGTTCAGCGCTTCCTGTAACTCTTCCAGATGCTGAGAAAGCTCCTCCTGGCTGAACAACTGAAAGTTCCGATGACTGTGATACTCAAGTTGCAACACCGCCGCCGCCAGTTTTTGCACAGGATCAGCAGCGATGTCGGCAGTGCGATAGGTTCTTTGCGTAGCTTTTAAAGCATCGTCATCCTGTCCTCCTACAAAAGCAAAGCGGGAGAGAACCAGATTGAACAGTCCAGCACTCTGCTTGTCCTGTCCCATTAAAACGTACGTTCCAATCTGCAACACTCTGGTATACACCTTGTGCCGCAGTGCCCGAAGATCTGTTTGAATTCCTTGTTGCTGGAGAGCAGAGCGCAACTGTTGATCGTCCCATTCTGGATGCTGTTCCAGAAGCTCCAGAAGGGCATGCTCTGCTTCCGTGAGTTGAATCCGTATTCCCTGTTTGATTTGCTGCCACAGAGCTGAAGGAAGTGTGCGCAATAATTGAGTCAGTTTGTAATGTGCCATCGTGCGTTTAGCTTGCTTGAACGTCCCGGCGTAAATTTAGCAAATTGGATGCAAAGCGCTGTTGCCCTTGCCACTTTGCGAGAGTCTCAGGCTTCAATCTTTTGGGGACATTATTCAACGCAAAGACAGCCCCTTCCCTGATTACCAGCACTTCTGCAAACATTGTTCAGTGTGGAGGGAACGAGCAGCGCACGGCACCAAGTCAAAGGGCGTGTTCTCGCAGTGGTATACATGCCCGATCTTCGCGTACCAATGTTTGTTGTCAATCGTTATGCTGGCGCAGTGCTTCCAGTACCTGCTGGATGTGGCGACAAACGGTTGCCGCAGAGCAGTGATGGCGGCGAGCAATTTCTTCTAAGGTCCATCCCTGAGCCCTGCGGTATACCATATCCCAGACGTCCGGACCGAACCGCCGGCGTATCCACTGCTCAAGACGTTCCAGTTGCAGTCGGGCATCCACTGTTATTTCGGGAGAATGCAAGTCGACCGGTTCCTGAGAGAGTGCAGACACTTTCTGCGCCCGTTTGCGAGCCTCCGAGGTGAGGGAGCGAACCGCGACTTTTTTCGCATAGCGCCAGAGCGCTCCGGGAATGTGTCGAATCTTCCGGGGTGCTTTCTCCAGGAGGATTGCAAGCGCTTCTTGCACCGCATCCTTTCGATCCTCTGGAGGAGAAGCAGCAAAGTGGTGATCCAGAAAGTGCCGGAGCGTGTGCTGCAAAATGCGAAGCGCAACCGGGAACTGTAAGAGGTCAGGCGGGTGATAACTCGACACCTGGCATTGCTCTGCAACTTTCGGGAGGAGGGCATCAAAGTGGAAGAACGCATCTACCACCGCCGTTATGGACTCTTCCTCCAGTAGTTGACCCAGGACCTGCGTTATTTGATGCGGTGCAATATCTGGCAGGGCATACTGGAACAGCGGTAAGAGTTGCTGTACAATGGTCGTCTCCTCGCTCATAGCGATGTACCCCCATCTCAGCGACTCTTTGATCGGTTCTAATTTAAGCATTTCCCTGCAAAATCGGCATCGATGCCCATTATGCGGTGTCTCGGCCACTGCGGAACCGTTTTTTTCTCTTTGCAGATTTCTCAATCACCGTCTGCACTTTCACTGCTGGCTCCAGCATCGGAGGTGAAAAATTTTGCGCCGAAAATCCTCTATAGGATGTGAGACCCGTAGCAAAAGAAGGTTCCATAGGCAGCAAGGTAGTGGCGAAAGCAAGGAGCAGGGCGATGCGTGCAAGATGGTGTTTTGTCATAAGCCTGATTCTCTGTATTCCAGTGGCAGCCCAGCGATGGATTGACCAATTTTACCCGCGTCCTCTCTTCCTTCTCTCGATGAGGGATCAGGGCAAGCTTTCGTACTACGAATTCAATGATTACTTTGAGTCCGCTATCGTCAGTTGTACCATTGGTGAATTCCGCCTCCTGCTGGACAGCTCAACGGAACGGGTGATTCCCATCCGGTACAAATCCATCCCTTCTGAAGGGATCAGAGGGATCCCAGATCGTGGACTGGACACCTTTCTCCTCAACTTCACGCGCACGGATACCTTTACCATTCCCGGCAATGCAACACTCTTTTTCTTTCGATTACTCAGTCGTGCTTTTCCCTGTCAGCTTTCTCCTATACCACTGGATTCTGCACCGTCGCCACCGCATTGGACCGATGCGTACTGGGTAACGCCACCGGGATGGATTCAGGACACGGTAATTTTCGTCACGGAGCTCTGCCGCGCCAGTGACAACGCAGTACTGGCAGTACTCGACAGTGTCGGTGTATATCCGAATCGGCAGTCGTGGTTTCCTGTTCGCTTTGGCACTGAGCCCAATCGAACGCGGCATTTCCGATCGCTTCCTTCAGAACTTGCAGGAACGACCGCATACGTGCAGATCAAAGCCTATCGGTATGGTCCCGCGCCGTATGGCCTCCATCTGCTCTGTTCCCTGAAATGGTGTTCGCTTTCTACCCTGTGGGACTACGATAGTAGCGCAGCAGCAGAAGGGCGAGGAAGTCTGTATTTTCCAGAAACTGAAATGGATTCCCTAAACCACGCATATTATGCTACTTTGCGCGCCTATCTGGACTCTGGCTTGGCAGCAACAGGTAAACTGCCACCGCACATTCCTCCCTTCGCCTTTGTACTGGACTCTGCAATTCGGGCGGATTACGAAGCACGCTACGGGGGTTATCCAATGGAATTTGACCCGGAATTTGTGATTGTGGTAGACACGATCTGGGGCGATACCAGCGCACGGACGGTTCAAGGCGAGCGGATCGGCATTACATTGGCCGGCATCCTCTCCATCTCGTTCATAGGCGTAACTATCGACAGGAATGCTTCGCCACCAGTGCTACATCTGAAAATCGTCACATCGCAACCATTGCCCGGCAGCACCATTTCAATCGTCGACGTCTCAGAACGGGACCTTGGTCTCATCTGGAACGGCAATCTTCAGTCTGGCAGTAATGAGCTCCAGATCCCGCTCCCGCAATCGCTCTCGACAGGACAATACTTCCTGATACTCCGCGATCAGCACAATCAGATCCTCGCCATCCAGGACTTCACGTTATAGCCGTGCCGCCGGGGGCACAATACCCCCGGTGGCGGGGTTCAGTACCCGGCGTTTCCAAAGCGTTGAGCACGTACATTCCCTATGATGCCGGATTACGATAGCGTGACGGCACGGAAAAAATCCTCAACGTACCACAATCACCTTCACTGTTTTGTTCAATTCCCCAGCACGGATGTGGCACAGGTAGATGCCTTCAGGTATCCCTGGCAACGCCCACCGCACCTGATGCTCGCCGGGTGGCAAGATCCTATCGACCAGCGTTGCTACGTGGTATCCCAGCAGGTCGTAGATTTCCAGCGTTACGGATGCAGGTTTCGGCAGCGAAAAACCGATGTGGATGTCAGGGCTGGCGAGAGGGTGCACAACGTTGACCTTCCACGGAATATCTCCACTATCGCTCAAGTCCGTGGACGATTGCGCATCCAGCCAGAAGGCTTCTCTCCAGCGACCTGCTATGGCATTGAATCCTACGCCCACGATGTAGCGGCCATCTGGCAGGATGGCGCGTGCTTCCTTGAGGAAGGAATCGCCGGCGAGCAGAGTGCTGTAGGCCTGGCTAAGGTTTTCCGCTATGCCTGCTACGGCATCCCACCGAACAGCGCGGACCTCGCCGCTATCATTCTCTGCCCAGCCGACGACATACCGTCCGTCCGACGAAACGCCCACAGCCCAACTCGAACCGCCACCCAGCGTACCGAGGTCCTGGGTCAGACCAGTTTCCATATCCCACCGAACAGCGTGGACGTCACCGCTGTCATTCTCTGCCCAGCCAACCACAAATCGCCCGTCGGCTGAGATGCCAAACGCATAGCTTTCATTCCCTCCTAAGGCTCCAAGCTTCTGAATTTCCCCGCTCTGCATATCCCATCGCACAGCGCGCCATTGTCCAGCAGCATTTTCTGCCCAGCCAACAACGAAGCGTCCATCGGCGGAGATCCCGTAGGCAATGCTCTCACTGCCGCCCGGCGTTCCCAGTTCTTCCATCTGTCCAGACTGCATATCCCACCGTACGGCGCGCCACTGTCCAGCAGCATTTTCCGCCCAGCCGACGATGAAGCGTCCATCGGCGGCAATGCTATACGCCCGACTCCAGCCACCGCCCAGATGCCCCAGATCCTGCACCTGGCCAGTCAGCGCATCCCATCGTGCAGCACGTCGCCAGCTACTGTCATTTTCCGCCCAGCCGACGACATACCGACCATCGGCGGAAATCCCGAACGCAACACTCTCCTTTCCTCCAAGGGTTCCCAGATCCTGCACCTGGCCAGTTAGCACATCCCACCGCACAGCCCGCCGCCAGCTACTATCGTTTTCCGCCCAGCCGACAACGAAACGCCCATCGGCAGAGATCCCATACGCCCAGCTTTTACTTCCGCCCAGCGTCCCCAGCCAGCGCAGGTGCTGTCCGTTCCCGGTGCTAACAGCAAGGAGCAGAACGAAGCCTGCTGAATACACCCATCGACGCATTGCCTCTCTCCTGATCGTTCCTGAAAGTACGAGGGAAATCACCACTGAAGTGAGAAGATCCTGCGGTTTTATAGACCTTCACTCTTCTGCTTTCACACGACAAACCCACAAACAATAGCCACGTGTTTTGTGGTTCTGCCATTCCCATTCCTGCTTTACCAGAAGCTCATAGTGCGATAGGCGAAGATACGAAAAAAATGCTAACTATCGAACCGAATGAGAAAATTGTTTCCCTTACACGATGCCGGCTATGGTCCCCCTTCCATAATCCTGGCTATGCTCAGTGCCCCACTGAAACAGGGGGAGTTCCAATAAGTGGATCAAGGCGAGACCATCACTGAACGTGCTACTGGAGCAAAAGCGGACTGATCGTTCCTTATGCGATCCCGGAAGTACGCAACACACTCCCGAAATCCCGGCGGTACGGGGGAACCGTTACTGAAATGCTCCTGCACAGCGCAGCATCGGTGGGGACCTTCTTCGCAGTCTCGCTACGCTCTGGGTCTCCATAAACTTCGTGTAGCAACTGTATTCCCTGCTTTCAGGCTTCCTTTGCAGAAAGCCTGAGTCTCCACAAACTCAGCGTAGCAATAACTTCCCGCTCCTACTTCACCACAACGATACGGTTCACATCGACAGCGCCGCCAGCGCTGAGGTGATACACATAGACTCCCGCCGGCAATTCCGCTGCATCGAGGACTACCGACTGCTTCCCTGCTGCCATTCCACCTTCCACGATGGTTGCTACCGTTCTGCCCAGCATATCAGTAACCGTCAGCCGCACGTACGCTGGTTGGGGTAGTACGAATTCGATGCGCGCTGTCTTCATCAGGGGATTGGGATGCACGGTAGAGCGAAGCCACTGTGACTGACGATTCCTCCGGGTTTCTCGAACGGCAGTAAGGAACGCATCATCGGCGCGCCACAGCCCGCCGCCCAGCGTGCCGACGTAAAGCTGGTTCGGACGGGTGGGGTTGAGCGTGATGAACGTGATGAGCGTGTGCTGGAGGTTGTTTGTGATGTCTGTCCAGGTCTGTCCGCCATCGGTGGTGACGTGAATCCCTTTCTTCATCGACGGGAGATACTGGTACCACCCCTGCACAGCAACGGCGATGTTGCGGGGATTCGCTGGATCGATCGCAACATCGAAGGTTCTGGGTGCGTCGAAGATTTTCGTCCACGTAGCTCCGCCGTCCGTTGAGCGATATAACCCGCCATCGGTGCTCCAGTCGTAGAAATCTGTCGCACACACGTAGATCGTTCCTTCACTGTCGAATTTGATGTTGAAAACGCTGGAAGCAGGAAAGTGCTCCAGTCTGCGCCACGTTGCTCCGCCGTCGGTGGATGCGTACAGTCCGCCCGGACCGCCACGACTTCCTTTGTAGAGTCCCACGAAAATTTCATTGGCGTTCGCCGGATTGATGGAAAGGGTCCAGATGTACCGGAAGTCAGTATCCACTCCGAGTTGTATCCAGTTGTTTCCACTATCCGTGGATTTGTAAAGCCCGTTCCAGAAGCTGGCGTAGTACAGCGTTCGTGTCTGCGGCGTTCCAGAAGCTGTGTCCATTACCAGGAAGGGTTTTCCTTTCGGCAGATTGGCAACACGCTGCCACGTGTTCCCCCGATCCCGGCTGATCCATAAGCCGCCATCAGCATAGCCAATTGCCTCCGTTGCTCCTATACCTTCGTATCGGGTCATATAGATGATGTTGTTGTTCGCTGGATCAACGATGATGTTTCTGGCAGCATCGTATCCTTCATACGGATCTTGATACGGATCCAGCGGGTAGAATGAATATCCACCGTCATCGGATCGAAACGGTCCAAAGTCGTCGTAGGCGACATACAGTACGTCCGGATCAGAAGGATCAAAAGCGATTCCTTCAACTGCCATACACTCCATTCCTCGCGTGGTCCATCCATTTGCCGTTTTCGTGGCGTATATTTGCTCCCACGTTTCACCTGCATCGGTGGTTTTGTACATATCCACCGTTCCCATTACCAGAATCGACGGATCGCTGGGTGCCATTTCCAGATAGTGGGCGTTGTATTCTGAAAAAAACGGTGCTTCCAACCAGCCCGTTGAGGTGCGATAGCCCTGCTGCATCCGCTGCCAGGTCTGTCCACCGTTGGTAGTCTTGAAAATTCCCGCACCGGACCACGCAGCGTAGTTCCGAAAAGTTGCGATATAGATAATCTCCGGATTGGAGGGATGGACAGCGAAACTTGCGTAGGTATAAGCAGCCTCATCTTCGACGCTCCACTTCGGAAGATTTCCGGTAATATCCACCCAGGTTTCTCCAAGGTCGGTGCTTCTGAATATCCCTCCCGTGTAGCGAGTTGTATCCTGCGGATCGACATCCAGTTCGACGGTGACAAGCAACAGCAGTTGTCCGTTGTGCACAACGCCCCGGAGCTGCCGGCAGATTTTATCCGTCAACCCGTTACTCACTGCATCCCACGTCTGTCCTCCGTCATCGCTTCTGTACATCCTGGAATCTGTTGCGACAAAAATTCGTCGGTTGCCAACCGGAGAGATCGGGTCGATCACGATGCCAGTGATATTTGAAGGGTCACCGGGCAGATAGAGTGTATCCCACGTCTGTCCGCCGTCACTGGTTCTGTATAATCTTCCCGTCCCTTCGCCGAGCTCGTGTCGGTTTCCTGAACCGACGAGAATGAAATTCGTATCGGCAGGATCAATTTCGATCACGGCAGCGGCTATTTCGTCAAATCGTTCGGTGTACTCGATCGTATCCGGAAAAAAGAGTTGCCAGTTATCGCCGGCTGCGGTGCTTTTGAAAACTGCTCCGGCGGCAATGAATACCGAGTGATAATTGAGTGGGTTGATCGCTATGTCCTGAACGTAATAAGCGTTTGCAGCGAAGGTTCTACTGAGCGTGTTATTGATCATCCGCCACGTTTTGCCACCATCGGTTGTTTTGAAAATTCCCTCGATGTCTCCAGCAACATAGATCACGTCCGGGTTATCCGGTTGAAAAGCGGCTGTCAACAGATCGCTTCCAGCGCCCGGTCCAACAGGCATCCATTGCTGTTGCTGTGCCATTGCGAAAGATCGGAGCACAAAGAGTACGGAGAGAGTGAACAGCCAGAGTCTGGAATTCATCGTACAGCTCCTTTTATTTTTTCAACACTGTTCTCAGACAGGATACTGAGGACTACCGGGAGCGTTGTCTCTGGGAGCGCCGGCTTTGGCTGGCAAAAAACGCCCACTGAAGCGTGCGCTCCCAGTGACTGGAGCGCCGAGTTCAGTCGGCAACAACTTCCCTCCTTCTCTGGGAAAGGGTGAGGGTGATGCACACCTCAGAGTGTGCGCTCCCAAGCGATGGGAACACCGACACTGAGAGTGCCCCACTGGGAGCGCCGACTTCAGCCGGAAACAACTAAATAGGAGGACAAGCCGCTGGCTTGTCCTCGATAATCCGGAGGGTTGTCCCACCACCGTAAATGCGCACTGAAGGAGACTCTGTTGTCTTAATTCCTTCTTCGTAATCCGTTGTCCCACCACCGTAAATGCGCACTGAAGAGTATGCTCCCGATAGATGCGCCCTAAGGGCGTGCTCTCATCTGAATTCACCCTGGAATGCCCACTGTTCATCATAAGGAATCCTATCGCTATTGAGCCCAGTACACTACCGGCGCACGAAAAACGGCTGGACTATGGTTGTGGTTCCGTACTGGAACTGGCACACATACATCCCATTGCTCAGCATCGGGAGTACTGGCTGGAAGCAGCGCTGGCTTATGTCCACGTGCTGTTTCCAGAGCAATCGCATTTGTGCATCATAGATTGATACGGTCGCTGTACCACTGCTTTGCGGTAGCACACTCCAGCAGATGGTAAAGCGCCCATCGTTGACTGAAGGATTGATAGAAAGGTCAAAAGCTGGACGATCCCGATGCTCTGCCACTCCCGCTGGCGTCTTTATGCGCTGAAGCGGGACATACCACAGCCCTGGATGGTACGTTGTGGCGGGATCATCCCACTGCGCTTTTGCCGGGAAAAGTTCTACGACACAGGAAGAATCAGTAATAGGCACCAGCACATCATTTGCTTTGCCATCCAATGCGGTCATATCAATCCGATCATCATTCGGTGTCCAGCCAGCAATCTCCGCTCGACGGCGTATGCGCCCATCCCAGGACAACTGATAGATTCGGGTTCGATAATTTCGATCATAGTTTTCCAGCGTATCGATGCGGATCAGACACCAGAGTCCTGAAGCAGTCAGCACCTGCGGTGAAATCCACCACGCCTCTGCTTCCATCGGTTCAGGAAAACTCCATTGCCGGATGACGCGCCGGGTTGTGAGATCATAAGCCGTTATGGTGTGGATCTTTTCATCCGGAGCCAGACCGACAATTTCCGTCCAGATCAGGGTGTCGCCGAAAAGGCGAGCGCGGTGAATCGCTGCCGAAGGAGCTTGACTAACAATTCGCTGCTCTGTCCGGGATCGGTAATCAAAGACAACCAGCGTGTCCGGCTTGTCAACTCGCCCCGTATCCGGTAAGCGCCATACTACCCGACCTTTTTGATGGTCGAGAATGTCATAAAACCGAGCATCAACGATTGGGCGGTTCCATTCTGCTAACACGGTATAGGGGTGGTTAGGTCCCCATACGACTATTTGCACTGAATCGCTACCCCGGTAACTTCGCCGCCACGCCATCACGCTGCCATCCAGATGGAAATCCTCAGGGATCCAAAAGGTGGGGCGAAGGGCAAAGGATTGAATCGATCGGGTATCGACATCGCTGACATAGAGCGTATCTCTAGACTCATCGGTCCACCAGATTCGCCGGCCGACAACGCCGAGCAAGTGGATGTTATCGGGAAAAGCGATATACGGTTCCCACTGCCACCTATACCGGAGCCGCTCATCTTCATAGTTGATGAAAGCAGCAGTTGAATCCTGTACCCATCCTGGCAGTTGCTTCACCTGGTGATTTCTGACAACCCACGCAACACCATCGTCACCAGCAACAACCCCCTCGTGTGGGAGCACCAGCGCTCGCTGCGGTGGATAGATACCGTAGAGCCCGACTGTATCAAAAAGTACACCGGCAAACAGCAGCGATTGCACCTTCCAGTTCCGAAGGTCCACTCGGTAAAGTAGACAGGAAATGTCATCATCTGGATCTGGAGCAATGCCGCTAAACCTTGTATTCCCCCACAAAAGCGCTACGTTCTGTGCATTGCTGCCGAACAATGCACCGTTCCCCAGAAAATGTGCTGAATCCAGACTTCGGCTCTGGAGTTTGCAATCGTATCGTTTTCCTGTACCAAGGTTGACAACAATGTAGCTGCACCTTACATCCGACGGAGTTAGCGAAGGTTCCGTCAGTGCAATGCCAATGACTTTTTTCGGCACGGTGTGCAACACCTGCTTTACTACCACCGAATCCTGGCGTTCCAGAAAGCGGAGAATTCGGGTAGCAGCACTGAAGTCTACGTATGCAGCTTCGTATTCTGACAAAAGCGCGATGTCCATTGAATCGAAGTCGGTTTCGTAAGCTGAAAACGACTTATCAGAAAACGGTCGATCCTTGAGGTGATACTGAAATCCCCACCGAGGATCCACATTGCGATCCTGAACCCAGAGGGCGATCCAAAAATCCCGGACCAGCTCAACGAACGAGCGATCGGCACCTACCTGCCGCAGTGCGGAATCAATCCCGGCTCTGCCGGATAGCGGATTTTGCACAAGGTATCGTAAGAGTGTATCGCCGTACTGTTCCAGACAGTACTTATAGAACAGCGCCGCTCGCCCGTAGCTTATTTCCACGTCTTCTCTTGAAAAATCGGCAAACTGGAGAATGCCTCTTCGCTTATAGGTTGGAAGCGCTGTTACAAAAGAGTTCACCACCTCATCCCACTGAAAGCCGCAGATATATTCTCCCATCTGCGCCCGTCCTTCTAAGCTGAAGCGTTCTTCTTGCGGATCATATCGATGTTCGATCAGGTGAACCAGTTCGTGGGCAACGGTTGCGGCAATGACTACTGCAGCACTATCTCTAAACTCTCTCCAATTCAGGTAGAGGATATTGCCTCTGTTACTTCTCTCTTTATCCTTTTGGTCCAGCGAACTAAACCATCCTCGAGCATCGTAGTCAACATCAGTGACAAGGTAATGGACAGTATCAGCATTCCCTTTCGGGAACCGATTCGGCACCTCTCCAATCCACTGTCGCAGCAAGGTCCCGATGCCCAGCGTGGGATCCTTCGAGTTGCTGGGCGTTTCATCTCCCAAAAACTTCAAGAGCGTATCCACTTTTCGACGCACCATATCCTGATCGATCAAGGTATCAATCCACACTTGGAAAGGAAATCCCGCAAACCCTCTCCAGCGCAACCGAAACGTACGAAGGGTTCTGGAGTGTCCGAAGACGGGATCCTGAACATCCACGTAAAAGTCTCTCAAGGTCTCGCTTAAAACTTCCCGAACGAATTCAACCGGTTGCTGATACGCCTTCGAAAAGAAGGCAGGTTCTTGAGCAAGGCTGCTGCTGATCGCGATCAATAGTGCCAGTGTAACAACACCTTTAGGAGTTCCCATCATTCGTTTCTCCCCCTCGGTTGTATTGCCTCATATCTACTGTCCGGACTCGAAAGGATCTTTTTTTATCGTTTGTTCATTTCCCCAAATTCCGTTTCACATTCTGACATCCAACTCCTTCGGTACCGGAAACCCTGATAGGCGAATTTGCTGCATTTTTGGCAAATTTACATCGAAATTCTTGACTGGCAAGGGAAAATTTTGAAAAGGCCTCGGCGAGGAACAAGCGCGTAAACTGATTATTCCTACCGGGAAGCAAAGAAACGCTGGGTTTGAGAGTTTCCATAATTGGCATTCCCCGGGTGCGGACACAATACTGCACATTCACGCTACTTGCTGCCCGAATGCAATAGCGCTTCTTCCAAAAAATGTTATTGTTTCAGCGACACAGTTTTCCATCTTCTCATTCTCCGGAATAGAAGGAAATGGCTACTGCGGCACCAGCTCGTGCCATTGAAGGAATTGCAACGCTGGCATTCGTCCGCTGCTTTCTTCCCACTGCTGCTGCCGCTTCTGTTGATAATACTCCGTGATTGATATCCCCTGCACCTTGGCTTCCAGCCAGGTAACCAGGTCAAACTCGATCGATTCTCGTGCCAAGGCCTCTGAAAAGATGCGATAGATGCGCTGGTAGAACGGCTGCTCCTCCGGCAGTCGATGTGCTGCAAAGGTGCTCGGCATCCGCTCTACTATCCGTCGAACTGCACGTACCACCGGAACAAAAGCTGGATACTGCCGGACGAACCGGCGAAGACGCTCCAGTAACCGTTCCAACGCCTCAAGGTCCTGCTGCTCCCAGGCAATGATGCATAAAAGGAGTCGGACCACAAAGCCAATTTGCTGCAACAGTCGTTGCGAAGTATGATCGTAAGCGGCTTCCAGATACTGGCGGGCAAGGTCGTATTCCTGTAACCAGAAAGCGATGCAGCCCAGGTGGTATAAAGCCACTTTGTAAAAATATGGATACTGTCGGCGATAGTGCTGCAGTATCTTTTCAACGTGCGACCGGTCATTGAAAATGTTGTCGAAGCTCCCTAATTCCAGAGCTAAATACAGGACGATGTTCAGATACAGCATATCCATTTCGTTTTTGATTGCAGCATCCGATTGCTGCCGGAGCCGTATAATTTCCGCAAAGCACCGCTCGACGATCGCTGCGTTTCGGGCTGCTGTTGCAGCAACGACCTGATTATGCAATGCACTGAAATATGCCGGTAAATAAAGGTGTTTTCGACTTTCGGCGATCTGGAAATACCGAAGAAGCTGTTCATAGCATTGCACTGCTTTGTCCGGTTGTCCCTGTATGTTCCACAGCAGCGCTTCGGTGTTCCACCGCAGAAATGGGATAGGAAACGGGTCTGCTTCATAAGCAGGAATCTTCTGGAGTTGCTCGATAACCATAGGAGCAACTGTTGCAGCTTCGGAACTGGGAATTCGAATTTCTCCTTCAAAATACCGCGAGTACCATTGGACATTTAGCAGAAGCAATTGCACATATCGCTGAGTCTGGTCCAGAGCAGTTTGCAAGTGCTCGAAGCTTTTGCGTAGTGCCTCGTGATCCAGCAGTTGGAAGTTTCGATGCAGATGGTACTCAAGCTGTAGCACCATTGCTGCCAGCTTTTGAATAGGGTCACCAGCGGTATCGGCTGAGCGATAGGTTTTTGCCACAGCCTTTAAAGCATCGCTATCCTGCCTCCACTCAAAAGCAAAGCGAGAAAGAACCAGATCAAACAATATAGTACTTTGTTTGTCCTGTTGCATTAGCACGTATGCTCCGATCTGCAATACCTTGGTGTACACTTTATGCCGCAGCGCTCGAAGATCTGTTTGGATTCCTTGCTGCCGGAGCGCAGAGCGCAACTGCTGATCGTCCCATTCTGGATGCTGTTCCAGAAGCTCCAGAAAGGACTGCTCTGCTTCTGTGAATTGAATCCGTATACCCTGCTTGATCCGCTTCCACCACATTGGCGGCAAGGCGCGCAGGAGCTGATCCAGTTTGTGATCTGCCATCACTTCTCTGTTGCTATGTGTCACAGATCCACCAGACATAAAATTAGCGAATTGAGTCTGAATAGTTGCTGCATTCTTCACTTGCTGGCAAGACAAACTCCTTCTTCTGCGACACTTTATTCAAACGGGAAGAAAATGGCAGAGGCTTTGTGCTCATTCCACCGCCCAGCGCAGAGAGCAGAGCAATGTCGAATCCTTCGAGGATAACACAAAAGGGACAAAGAATAAAAAGAAGCGAGCGTTGCTCGAAAGCGCGTCTTTGGTCTTCGGGTCTCAGAAACAAAGGACCCAGTATGTACGAGAGCGATCTACAACGGTAGCTGGTGCAACCAGCGGCTCAGGCTCCATAAAGAACCAATCCTCCTCTGGCAGTAGCACCACCAGGCTTGTTCCTCGACGGGAAAACACCTGCTGATTTCACAGGATCAGCGTGATCAGATCTTTTCATTTTTCGACCCAACTACCCGTGACCACCCCATCGCTGTATATACTGGAATGCGGAGTCGGGAGTAGAATGCTGAGGCGATGCTGTTGGCGTTCCTCAGACATCAATGGAATCCCATAGCAAATGCCCTGCTGTATTGGGAGTCAGGAGCTTTGGAGGTTCGATTCGACCAGCACCCGTACTGGAGTTATCGAGCGACCACGAACGGGTATGTTACAACATCGCGTTCCAGATGTACCACTACCATATAGATTCCCGATGGTAGTGCCGGGATACTGATCGTGTAGTCCCCTGCTTTGTGGAATCCTTCAGCAAGAGCGGCAACAGTGCGGCCCATCAGATCGACGATGGCTATCCGGATCGGCTGTGATGCCGGTAAGCGGTAATGGAGTCGAGCACCTTCAACAACTGGCAGTGGTTCTATCCAGAGTTTCAGGGGCACCGAGCGCCTGGGCTGCATTCCTGTTGTTTCTTTGATGGATTCTGAAAGTGCAAACCGAATTTCCCGACTATTGGTACCAAGGTTGGGAATACTGTCACCATCGGTATCAAGGACATATACCCGAACTTTTTCCAGTCCAGCAGTATCATTGCTTTGCTCCCGATCGTGGAGATATCCTATCCACGGAATGCCTAAGGTCTGACCACATTCGAAGACACGCACAGCGTGCCCGCCTCGGGGATGTCCAGCCGAATCATACGAAAACACGATCTCTACGTCTTCGCCTCGCCGGATTTCATCGCAAATCCATTGCCAGCTTACCACGGCTCCGCTATCATAAGAGGTAATGCCGCTACTGGTGAAGTTTCCTGGCGGCAGCGCCTGTCCTTGCGTTGAGTCTCCATATCCTCTTCCCTGATGCTTGTGAACCAATGCATCCCGCAACCCACTCCGTGCTAAATAGGCAAACTTCCCACGGAGCATAGGCTGGAACCATACCCCATAACCTGAATCTCGTCGAGGCGCGATACGGCGAGCCAAACTATCCAGCCATCCAACGATACTGACAGTGTCACCTCGTAGCCCGGGCCGATGAGCATGTGGAATGTTGAGTTCGTATCGGTTCTTTAGATACTGCAAGCTGTTGGCAATCGCCATTGGGAAGCACTGATTCTTTGCTGCTTGAACATTTGTGTCGTTCGGTTGCGTAACTTTCCAGGAAAGCCCCGATGGATCGAAGATGATCATATTCGGAGACGGCGGGACACCAATATGCGAGACCGTTCCTTCCCCCGCCCCTTCTGCATTCCAGACAACCCGGTCCACAGGAAATGCCAATCGCGGTCCATCACCAAACGCTGGTACAGGCTTGGGAGTAAAGATCAAGTAGCCCGACAGCGTGTCTACTTTTTGCCCATCCTCGGCTGCCAGAGCAAAGTACGTCACTACCTCCGTATCCGTGGAATCAATCCAGAGGTTTTGGACCACCCACCCAAGATCCGTGAAAAGGTTGAGATATCCTCCCGAAAGATCAGCCGCTCCCGTCAGGGTAGCCCGATCAACGCTGAGTCGTCCCCACGCCGAAAAAGGTTCCTCAATGCCAGAAAAGGAGAAATGAACCTGCTGGATCTCAACGCCCTGTCCCGGTTCAACACGGTTCGGCGACGTGACGCTGAAGGGCAGCGAGTCACTCCAGGATCCCCATACGCCCGCTTTGTCTTCTGCCCGCACACGCCACCACCATTGTCCCGATGAGAGAGAAGCGATCCGAGGCACAGTAATGCTGTCAGGTTCACCACTGGCTACCCAGTCGGTCTGATATGTTCGCACATCCGTACCCTGCCACACTGCTATTTCGTAGCGTACGGAGTCACCGTTGGGATCTTCTCCGCGTACCACAAAGGTTGGCGTTGGTCCTTGCTGTGCAGCACTATCGGGAGACAGCATCGCTGGAATCGACGGAGGGAAATTGCTGATGCTAAGCCGATACGCCTCTATTCTCTGCGATGTGCCATTGTATCCCTGCCCCACAATCACGCTACCGTCGGGGGTAATGGCAGTTGGAGTGCCAAGTAGTGAACTATCTTGTAGCAGCGCTGCATAGGTGTAGGAAAGATCCTCAAATCCTGTTTGTGCCGTCCAGCGGAATATTCTCTCTTCGCCGGAAGAAGCTATCCATCGCCCAAGGATTGTGGGATCGGAAGATCCTATCGAGGCAGTGGTGTTCGAAACAACGAGAGCTTCGCTGGGTTTGATGTCATCGGGGAGGGGAAGCACATACACCTCTGCTGGTGAGTGCCGGAGATCCCATACTGCCGCTAAGGGGGTCAGGGAAGTGTCAGCCACAGCCCCAACGACGAACGTTCCATCTGGCGAAATTGCTCGCGCAGATGCATAGAGGTAGTCTGCAGGAACAGGAAGTTGTTCCACAACATAGCTATCTCCTTTCCGGCGCCATAAGAGAACGATGAAGGCTCCTTTGTCTGTTCGGAGAATCCCGAGAATTTCGTCACCATTTGCTGAAACATCTACAGCCTCAGCTTCACCATCTTTCGGTAAAGGTAGTTCCGAGAACTCTCCCATAGAATTCCACCAGCAAGCATGAGAGATACCGACAGAATCTACCCAGCTACCGACTATGACGCGCCCGTTTTGCGAGATGCTTCGGGCAATGGCATACCACGTTCCTTCTGGGACAGAAAGGGTAATGATTGTGTCAGCGCGGCGGAGAAAAGGTTGAAGATCATCGCCTTCCTCCGGAACACCAATGCCTACCACCGTTTCTCCATCTCCTGCAATATCGTATCCCTGAAGCTGAACCCACGAAGTGTTAATTGGAGTATGTGACTGAGTACTGCTTTCCCACAGCGTTGTGAGAACCCGCATCAGCGTTGTATCGTGTGACTGCACCAGCACTTTGCTGCCGTCAGGAGTCAGAGCCAGAGCTCGGCTGGAAGCATATCCGGAAGGGATTCCCAGCCAATCCAGATTTTGCGCGGCGAGAGAAGTTGTTGTCAAAAGTATCAATAGCCATTTGGGGACAAGGTGCTGTTTCATCGCTTGCTCCTTCCGAATGGTTTCACATCAGGAATAAACAAATTTCCGCTGGTGATCGGATGATTTCTCTGGTTATCGCCAATTTTGCTGCTGATCGAAGACAACCAGTCGTCAGCACTTTTTCCCATCGGGTGGTAGTCCTGCCGTTTCTTCGCTCTTTCCATTGGAAGTTCGCACACGGATAGCACGAGCGTTTCTTCAGCACGGCTGTCCATCCAGTCCCTGTTGCCCCTGTTGAACATTGACTGCGTTTCCCGGATTGCCACCCTGACCGAGACGACCATTGGGTGGAGGTGCGCCCCATCCACCATTTCCTCCTTCACCTGATAGCCCATCAGTATTGCCTGCATTGCCAATTGCGTCGCCATTGCCAGGCAAACCGGGATATGCTTCTGCATCTCCTCCTTTACCACCATCACCACCCTGAAACGGTGGCTGGCAACACCATCCACCATCGCCACCATCACCACCATAGGCGGTTGCATTTCCGCCGTTCCCCCCGGTACTGTTTCCAACGCGCTTTAGAGGAGCCGGGACGGCGACGACGAAATCTCCGCCATTGCCTCCTCTGGCTATAGCCTTTCCGCCGTTGCCACCGTGGCAGGGACCGGAACTACAATTGTCATCTTTCCCCTTTCCGCCGTCACCGCCGAACGCTCTAGCATTTCCTCCCTGTCCCCCAACTGCATTCACACCTATGGTGATTTTGTCGAGCCCAATGATATTTCCCCAGTACCTTACTTGCCAATTGACGGATCCACCATTACCGCCAATAGCCGTGGCATTACATCCGTTCTCCCCAGGACATCCTGCCTTACCGTCCAATGCCTCTGCGTGGGCATTTCCTCCCTTGCCTCCATTGCCAAGATTGAATCTTAAGTTGTCGTGGACGACAATTGCTTGGTTTAAGCCAAAGAAATCAACTTCGACTCTGAATAAGCCAGGTTTCCCTCCTTTGCCACCCCTTGCTCGCGCAGGACAGCAGTCAACAGCAGTTGCATTTCCTCCGGGACCTCCAGATCCCAGATTGAAGATTACATCACCGTAAAACTCAATGCGGTTGGTGGCGCGGAGAACTACAGATCCACCTCTTCCCCCTCTACCTCCAATAGCATTGCATTTACTTTTATCTTTTCCACGTTTGCCGTGAGGGAGATCATAAGTCGTTGATTTTCTTGCTCGACTGCCAACATTGAGCTGGCCCCAGATATATACCCATATGCTCCGCCCACTGCTGTCTTTACGAAACTTAATAGGGGGTAGCCAGACAGGTGGTGGAAAAACAAAAACTTTGTGTGCCTTAATAGGAGTACTCATTACAGGATTTCGGCGGGAGTCTCCAAACGGGCTTTTCCCCACGCCAATTCCCGGACCATAGTGCTCTATTTGCTGGATGTCCATTTCCAACTGCTCCGGCGTTGGTACCAATTCGGGAGAACTTACCAGGATGAAATTTCCTCCCGGCTCCACCATCGCCTCTGGTCCACATTCCAGACCTCCCGGTACGATGAGCACTAAGTCTCCGCCACTACGGATCCGACCGTTCAGGGTCAGTTTCCCCGTACAGTAAATGGTCAGGGGACCTGTAGCCGTTACCATTGCCCCTTCCGCTATCGTTAAGTTTCCCGCCCGGTACACTTCTGCTGCCTGAACTGTTTCCGTAATAATGCGGTCGGGAAATTCCTTGCTTTTCCGGATTTCAGCCCCTTCCTGCTGCCCACCAGAGCGCGTGATTGTCCCGTCAGGTTCAGTGAGTAATGTCGAGGGTTTCTCCTGACAGCCGAATACTATCCAGATCAGAAGAAAGCTCAAGAAGATCGCTCCTGCTGTGATAAATTTTCTCATTGCTCAGCTCCTTTTGGTTGAACATCTTAACTGAACAACAGTCTCTCCTTATTGCTGAATTCAACTTACTGCAAATTTAAGCTACTCGTTGCCCGAATGCAAAAGCATTTTTTCCAAAATGTCACTGGAGAATGCTGGATACTCGTCGCTTGCGGCAGAAGAAGTGGAGCGGCTGTGCCTACAGAATCGGGGGATGCTCAGTGGCAGCGGGATTTTCGTCCGCTCAAAATGTCACCAAAGGGGTTTTGAAAATTTCAGGAATTTTTGAAAATTTTTTGTAGAGAGGCTGCCGTGGGAACTGCACTGTTGCGGCAAACACGAGGGGGAATCTGCAATTGAGATGGTCCATTTCCATTGCTGCTGGTTGCTTTGCACCGGCGAAGTGTGAACCGGATAAGCGGAAACGCTGCGCCGTATTGGCACTGCTGTTCCCTGTATGCTGGTGTAGGGGAGTCGGCGCCGGGATAGGCACTGCTTGGGGGAAACTGTCGGAGATACAGCACGGGTGTGTGGCTGCTGGACAGCGGGCGGTGTATGGTGTCAGCAGGTGGGTGGAGCAAAAATTGCGATTTTGCACATTGATGATGGGTGGCGCGTCTTTTGAATGTGCTCCATTGCTTTGCCAATTGGTAGGGGTTTTTGCCCGGCATCAGCGCATCCTGTCGGTCTTAGAACTCCTGGAGTAAGAAGGTACGGTATCCTCGGGGAGAACGATAGAGGATAACCGTGTAGGCACGCCCGCGAAGCGCAAAGAGATTTTCCAGCCGGGTGTAACGCTCTTCCGTTTCGGGATGCCAGAATACCAGAGTGGTTCGCCGCTCTCGCGGTAGCTGGATGAATTCGCTGTGTTCGCCAAAGGGAAGTGCTGTCAGCAGGAGATCGCCGTGCAGGGAATCGAGCGACACATTGACTTCAGCAATGCCGTCTGCTAAGTGAAACAGACGGATTGCTGGATGCTCTACGCTTTTCGGTAGCTGGTAGAAAAGTGCGGTGACGAAGGAGGAGTCGTTGACGGGAGCAATCAACACCGCCGCTCGCTGCTCCGGTGTTCCCTGAAATGTAACAGGACGTTGATCAACTTCCACTGTTCCTGCATCCAGTGGCAACACAGTGGAGAGTTCGCTTTCTGCTGTCATTGTGAGCTGGGTAAACACCGGTGCTGCGGACAGCGCGATGGGCTGGTTTTGCAAATTGACAACCCGGAGAAATCGACCGGTGGGCAATGGAGTGAGCTCAGTTTGCTCCTGCCCCTGCGGCAACAGCACCATCTGGAGCTGTGCATTGCGATGCAGAACGACACCCAGATAGGAACGCTGCTGGAGGGTGGCGATGACGCCCTGGACAAAACGGTTTGCAGAATCCGGATGAAAGAAGGCAAGGGGAAAAACACCGGGAGACACAGAGACGGGTGATGATACAGTGCCAGTATGCCAGTTGTCTGCCAATACCTCGCCGCCTGTCAGTCGCCCGTCGGCAAGCTGTCGGGTGCCAGAAGCGGCAAGCAGGGAAGCATCGGATGTTGCATTGTACAACTGAATCACCGCCTGCCCAGCCGGTGAGGATAGAGGATAGCCGTGCAGGAGCAATCGGATGCCGCCGGTATCCGGTGTTGCAACCAGCACATACTCTTTCTGCACTTCAAATTGTGCCGGGATTTTCCACACGCCCGAACCAGTGGTAACGATCAGAGTGTCCTGCTCCACACTTCGACAGGCTTCGATCGATGCGGGCAATGATCGCTGCCACGGTGCTACGGCAGAGGCGATGGGCGTTTCGTTCAACTGGACAGCGATCGGATCTGTTGTTAAATTGGCAATGGTGAGCGTTGCTGTAAGCTCTGTTGTGGGCTCTGCAAACTGCCACGCCGCAGCAGACTGCTGCTCGTTCAGAACTCCTAACTGCCACTGTCCCTGTACATCCCGGAAGAGGATAAGAGTAAAACTAAACGGTGCGGTGGTGGTGATGCGGACAAATTGCAAAACGGAATCCTGCTGCTGATGTCGGCGCAGGACGCTCAGCACAAGATCGCCGGGCGGACGCTCCACAAAATTGGAAATTCGGGCATAGGGGACAAAGCCGAAAGTTGGATGTGCAGAAGGACATCCAACTGCAATGCCATACAGAGCGGAATCGGGAATAGCGTTCAGCAGGCGAATACCAACCTTAGAAACCGTTACCTCTGAAGGTGTGGGGAGCGCAACCAGCGGTACGACTGTATCCCGTACTTTGCCGCCTTGCTCTATCTGGAGAACGACGAAGGTTGTGTACGTCCCTTTCCGCAACACGACCGAGTCTTGCCAGGTGGTATCCGTATCCGATCGGTGGATGCTTACGATCAGAGAATCAGCCGGTATTGCCCGGAGCGGTGAAAGTTGCGCATAGCCAACGTCGGCAATTGTGAGCAGATTGCCAATGGCGACACTCCGTACCTGGCGATCGGCGGCTAAATTCAGCACCCGGACAAATGCTGTGTCTGCTTGCAATGGTTGGAGCAGCGCCGGATCTTCCTGTATCCAGCAGCCAGAGTTTCCAAGCAGTATTCCCAGCAATATCGCTATTCCGACCAGTAAGCCACTTCGCATCCTCTGCTCTCTTTTCATCCACAATGCCCGTGTTGACGAATAACTCCGGGTTTGTATCCACTCTTTGCGGTAAAGGATGCAGATCAAAGCAACCCGCTGGCTTGCCCGGACAACCCGGAGGGTTGTTCTACCAACGATGAAGTTCCACTGAAGCACGCATTTCCAGTAAACTGTAAGGGCGAATGCTGGGAGCGCCGACTTCCGCCGGCAAAGGTTAAAACGGCGTGTAGGGGCGAAGCGATCCTTCGTTCGGCGGGCGACCAGCCGGGTCGTCCCTACAGGTGGGATGTGGCATAGGTATGAACATCGCCACCGGAAGCGCCGACTTTAGCCGGCAAAATGCACACTGGAAGCGCCGACTTTAGCCGGCAAATGATAAAGGATGCACTGGCGTAAATGTGTAGGGGCGACCGGCCGGTCGCCCCTACGGGTGCGGGTGATGACGACCAACTGGGTCGCTCCTACGGGATGGACAACCAGTCGGATTGTGCCTGCAGATGCAAAAATTCCCTTTCCCGCTGGAAGAGGGTCAGGGTGAGGGCAATGCCTATTGAGGGGTAGCTCCCAGCGAACACGGGAGCGCCGACACTGGGAGCGCCGGCTTTAGCCGGCAAAATGCACACTGAAGTG
The DNA here is from genome assembly GCA_026996895.1 of Candidatus Kapaibacterium sp. GTDB lineage: Bacteria > Bacteroidota > Ignavibacteria > Kapaibacteriales > WFXC01 > WFXC01. Next base: position 8,015 of record JALWJX010000004.1, on the reverse strand, counting down.
TACGCTCCCAGCAAACTGCGTGTGCCCTAACTGGAAGCGCCGACTTCCGCCGGCATGTTTCTGCACACTAAAGTGTGCGCTCCGACTGGAAGCGCCGACTTTAGCCGGGCAATGGAGCGTTTACAAGGAAATTCTTTTTTACTCCGATGCTTTTGGAACTCCCGCTGGCGGGTGTGCTGCCAGGTGCTGTGCTTCCCGAATGAGCTGGTCGATCCGTTCCTGTGGCAACACGATCTGTGTCTGGAATCCTTCGGCAATTTTCCGGGATCGGGACACCGCTTCGATGCGGCATTTGATGACTGGCAGCCGGACTTCGGTGACCGTGGCGGTGATCGTTACCTGATCTCCGACGGCTGCCATTGCCAGATGCTTCAGATACAGCTCACCTCCGACAGCATTCTCGCCCGGATCGAAGAATTTTTCAATTGCGCGCCGGGCAGCAACTTCGCTATGATACGCCAGCCAGTACGTGGAGTAGACCGGGTGGATCAGGCGTCCATCCAGTACCGCTGTCATTTCCTCTGTGACCCGCACCGTAACGGTAGCACGGGAATGTGCAACTTCCGGTTTCATAGACTACACCACATTTTGTGTTCGTTTATCCGTGCGATTGGGTGAAAAAGAAAGTTTGCAAATTTATGAAAAGGGCTACAAGTAGCGGGACGGTACAATTGATCAGCTTTGGCTGCAAGTTGAACTACGCTGAAACCTCTGCCATCCGACATCAACTGGAGGAAGCAGGGTTTGCGGTCGCTGCCTCGGACCAGATTCCCGATTACGTCATCATCAACACGTGTGCTGTCACCTCACAGGCGGAAAAAGATGCGCGCAAAGCGATTCGCCGGGTGCACCGATTATTCCCGTCAGCAAAGATTGTGGTGACCGGCTGTTATGCACAACTCCGTCCTGAAGAATTAGCAGAGCAGCCCGGTGTTATTGCGGTGTTCGGCAACGCTGCAAAAGGACAGATTGCTTCATTCTTATCCTCGCATCCGGAGGATTGTACGACACATCTGTTTGTCTCCGATCCCGACGGTTTCTATCAGGCAGCGACGGCGCCGGAGGATAGTCGAACGCGGGCATTTTTGAAGGTGCAGGATGGCTGCGATTACAAGTGCAGTTACTGCACGATCCCGAAAGCGCGGGGCAAAAGCCGGGGAATGGCAATAGAGGAAGTGTTGCAGCACATTGAGGCACTGGAGCAGGCAGGTTACCCGGAAGTGGTGTTGACCGGGATCAATCTTGGGGATTATCGAGATCCACACAATCGTAAATTTTTCCAGTTGCTTCAGGCAATTGAGGCGATGCATCCCGGGCTTCGAG
>JALWJX010000004.1:593-6682 GCA_026996895.1 Candidatus Kapaibacterium sp. | reverse complement strand
GCGTATTTCCTCCATTGAACCGAATCTGGTCACCGAATCGATCGTGTCTTTGATCGCTCAATCTTCCGTTTTTTGCCCCCATTTCCATCTGCCGTTGCAAAGTGGGTCGCCAGCCATCCTGCGTCGGATGCGCCGGCGGTACACGGTGGAAACGTACCGTCAGAAGGTATCGATGATTCTGGAAGCTATGCCCAATTGCGCTATTGGCGTCGATGTCATTGTCGGATTTCCGGGGGAAACGGAAGAACATTTCCAGCAAACGTACGAGTTTCTGGAAAGTCTCCCAGTGGCGTATCTGCACGTCTTCAGCTACTCCGAACGTTCCGGAACGGATGCTGCGCTATTCTCGAACAAAGTGCCGGCAGAAGAGAAAAAGCGGCGATCGCAGCTATTACGGCGACTGTCGGAGCAGAAGCGGCAGGCGTTTGCACAACGATTCGTTGGGCAGACCCTGGAATGGATTCCGGAGCAGTATGATCCACAGCACGGTGGATGGGTTGGATGGACGGAAAATTACATCCGGCTGTCTGTGCCTGCGCCGGCAACGCTGGCACATCGGCGATATGCCGTGCATATCCATCGCCGTAAAGCGGCGCAACTGGTTGGTGACATTGCCGAGCCGTTGACCGCCCCAGCAGCCGTGGTACAATTACCGGTGGTGTCACAGTGATGGCAGGACCGATCCACTCCCATCGGCGCGTTGCGCTGTTGCTGGAATACGATGGCACGCAGTACTCCGGATGGCAGCGGCAATTGAATGCGCCGTCGATCCAGGAAGTGCTGGAAAATACGTTCCGCCGAATGCTGGGACGGTACATCAACGTCATTGCAGCAGGCAGAACCGATGCCGGTGTCCACGCCCTGGGACAGGTTGCACACGTGGATTTGCCGCCGACCGTGACGTTACCCCCGCTGAATCTGGCGAAGGCATTGAACACAATGTTGCCACCGGATATCCGCATTTTGTGGTGTGCTGATGTGCCCGGCGACTTCCACGCACGGTTTGCTGCCATCCACCGCACGTACCTGTACACCCTCACGTTGTTTGAGTCTGTTTTCTATCGCCACTATGCCTGGCAACTGCGGTACACAATCGATCCGGCACTGTTGCAGCAGAGTGCAGGCATCTTTGTCGGCGAATACGATTTTACCACTTTCTCCAAGTTCAACGCCGATACCCGCAACTACATCTGTAACGTCGACCGGTGCGAATGGCGATTGCTATCTCCCGGTGTGTGGCAGTTGGTGATCTCCGCCAACCGCTTTGTTTATGGAATGGTTCGCTCGCTGGTCGGCGCAATGGTCGATGTTGCACGGGGCAAGCGGACGATCGCAGAACTGCAAGCAGCGCTGGAGCAGAAAGATCGGGCGTTAAACAGTCCCTTAGCACCTGCCCGCGGTCTGGTACTCGCCCAGGTACGTTACGATCCAGATCCCTTCGCTCCGTACTACCAGCAGGAACACGTGCAGCACCACCTGGCGTTTCTGTTTTGACTTCCCACGCGCTAAGTGGTGGCGAAACATAAAGCGTTTGTTTCCTCGCCGAAAAGGAGAAAGTGTCCGACTGATTTTGGACACATCTACGAAACAGAGAATTTGAGCGCACCGCCGCGGAATGCCCTTACCGGGAGCACCGACTTCAGTCGGTAAAAAAGTTCTCTCTCCCTCTGGGAGGAAAAGATAGAGTCAGGGAAATGCACGCCTAAGAATGTGCATTTCCGGTGTGGGACATAGAGACGAAGCGCTGTTTCACCTACGCCTGACCTAATAGATTGCTCCCTACAGAGGTACGTGACATTCAGGCGTATCTACAGAACAGGGAATTTAAGCGCACCGCCGCGGATGCCCTTACTGGGAGCGCCGACTTCAGTCGGCACGTCCGCTGAAGCGTGTGCTCCCGTGAAACGCTCAACCTAAGAGTATACGCATACGATGCGCATTTCCGACAAGTAACTGGGGTATACTAAAGACCCGGCAGCCGGTGCAGCATTGCCTGCCGGGAAACCGGAAGAATCCGGATGCTTTTGCTCATCGGTCTATGCACGGTGAAAGAACACTGCTGATGCGTGGAGCACCTGCTGCAGCGAGTGCCAGCATTTATCGGCACACATTCCTGCCGCACCGGCGCTATGGAAAGACCGCCCCATCAGAAATGAGGACAACAGCACTTGTTGGCATTGTCAGACACCACATTGCATCGTCGCACAAACGCCACTGTCACACTGCCACAGCGATGGAGCTTACTGCTGCGGTGGTGCTGGCGGCACCGCTGGAGGCGATGCTGGAGATGGCGCTGGCGGCACCGCTGGAGGTGCTGCTGGAGGCAGTACATCAGGATGGCGGAATTTCTGCAAGTGTTCCATCGCCTTCCCATATTCCTGCTGCGCTTCTTCATAGAGCCGAAGCCACTGCTCTGCTTCCTTGAATTGCTCCTGAAATGCCTGCAGCGCTTCCTGTGCCTCTTTGTATTGCTCCTGTGCTTGCTGCAAAACATTGAGGTCTTCGAGATAGTCGTAGAGCCGGCTGGCGAGTTCCTGATACTGACGGGCGATTTCCACTTCGTCGATTCCTTCGGGAAGCTCCGGTGGCGTACCGGGAAATTGCTCCCACCATTGCATCGCCCGGTCAAGTGCATCCTGCGCCTGCTCAATGGCTTGCGTGGCGGCATCAGGATCGATAAGCTCGTTCAGGCGCCAGTTCGCTGAATCCAGTTTCGGTTTTATCATCCGATACCATTGCATCGCTCTTTCGTGTTGCCTGAGCACTTCTTCCCACAGCTTCTGCATATCCGATGGCTCTGGCGGTACTTTGAAATCCTGATGCATTTTTTTGAGAGCACCCGAAAACTGCTCAAGCATTTTCTGCGCTTTGCGCGCCGCTTCCAGTCCCTGCTTGTACCTTTGCGGCGCCTGTTGCATCCATTGTTCAATCTGCGCTCTGTACTTCTCAGGGAGTGTGCCCCGGAGAATTCTACCATCAGGGAGAATGAAAAAGATGTGCGGTTGAAGCGAATCCTCTGATAGAGCGGTTGTTGCGGATACTTCCTGAGTCCAGCGCTGCTCGCGGGAACTGAACGTAGAGGCTACAAAGAGAAAGCCGAAAAACAGTGCGAAAATGGAGCGATAAAAAAGCGAGAGTTGTCGCATCGGAGAGCTCCTTTTTTTGAAACACCGCTTCTCAATATAAATATACACATAACGGCGGCATTTTTTGCAAACTCGCAGACAATTTTTTCATCTGCAGGGGAAAGAGAGCGGGCACGGAGAAACAGGAGCAGGCGTGATCGGACCAGATTTTCCCCTGCGGAGCGCGGAAAAACTTTTTCCCGTAAGAAAAAAAAGGAGATACTCCAAGAAGCTGGCTTTTGTCAGTAAGGAACTTTTTCTCTCACCAGAAGCGGCAACTGGTTTTTGTGCAGTCCCTTGCATTTTTTGAGCAGGGAATGCTCTCTCCAGAGAGAGGGTAAGGGGACAGTGCTCACCGCTGGCGCAGTTGTCGAATCGCCTGCGGATCGAGACTCCAGATGAAAATGCCGGATCCCTTTGTCCCCGGCATTTCTCCCGGCAGCAGGATGAAGCCAGTGTTGACGACGAACCAGGTAGACCACAGGGGAATGGGTGACTCGCGCGCTTGCTCGATCGATCGGGGCAGGGCGATGTTTCCTGCGATCATCCGCCACTGACCATCAGAGTGCAATTGCCATAGATCCGCTATGCGCTTGACCGGAGTTTCCGGTATCGTGTCCTGCTGCCACCATATCACCAGCAGCAGGGAATCGTTCAAAAATGCCGCTCGCTGGATGGAGTTCACCTTCCGGTAAAACAGCGGACGCAACATCCGAATTGCCGCCACACCGCCCTGTTCCTCCACGATGTTGAGCAACGTGTCGTGCAACGTCCGGAGCAAAGCACTGCCGTTCCATCGTTCGTGCGGATGCTCCAGAACAGAATGCAGTGTGCCATTCCAGTTGTAAAAGCGGATGCGATATCGCGTGATCTCTGAAACGGCAATGCCCCACGAACAGACATCTGGCGGATAGGGTGGGTAGAAGTACAGAAACCAGAATCCTTCAGGATCCGGGAAGAAGATCCGCTGGAGGGAATCGGTGCGCAGATCATAACGCTCCACCAGGGTATGGGAGGAATCGTACAACTGGCTTCTTCCGATCCCGTGGTGGAGGAGAACGATAGCGTCGGAGAATACCACCGGCTGTTCCCATAGACTGCTGTAGATCTTGCGCTCTTTTCGCCGCACCAGGATCTTCTCACCCGTCGATGGTTGCTGCTGGATGGTGCACAGAAACATTCGCATTCCGGCAGTAACAATTACCAGCGTATCATCGGACATCAGTGCGGGAATCGCATTATCAACGGAAACCCGCCAGGCATCCAGCAGATTGCGCATCAGCAGAGAATCCCGGATGGCAATTTTTATGGAATCCCACTGGCGGGTATCGAAGTGGTAAATGTACAACCACTCCGACTGTGCCCATAATTGACTGCCGGGATACAGCCACAGGGAGCGGTCGGTAATAGCAAGACTCCGCTTGAACGGGGCGATCTCCAGATGGTCAGGAACGGGTACCAGCCGAACAAGACGAAACAGGCGGGGAATCTCCCCCGCCTGCAGTGTTTGTGCAAAACCCGGGATCACAATACTGAAGCACAACAGCCAGCAAATCCAGTGAATCCGTACTCTCGTTGGTAGTTTCTGCAGATGGAAGTGGCACGAGCACTTATTCGCCTTGCGGTAAATCCGCACGCTCGTTGGCAGTTTTTGCACTCTATTTCTGCTCTCTTTGCGGCGCTTCTTCATCTTCCGTCCAGAGCTCAATGCGGAGATTATCAAGATCCTGCGCCGTCCACTTCACAAAGCACAGCTTCCCGTCAAATTTTTGAGAATACGTCCCGGTCAGCTTTCCTTCCGCAATCCGGGCTTCCGCGTAGTCAATGAGTTCGGGAAATCCGGGATGTGCATCTGGTGGCATTGTCCACGCACACGCTTCCCAGCCTTCCCCCTGACAGCGGAGAGAATGCATCGAGTCCTCGTGCACCTCCACAACCTTATTGTATCCTTTAAGTCCTCCATCTTTCTTCTCAACGATAACCCGTGCCATACTGTCGGAAAGTATGGCGGCGAAAAGGAGTGCTGCAGCAAAGATCACGGCGAAGGGAGGAGCGGTTTCGCGGTTACGCTGTTCCATCATCCTCACCCGTTTTTGTTCGACTTCTTGCTTCCTGGATACAAAATCAGTGCTGATTGCCTTCCAGTTGCCGGGTGGAAGGAGAATCACCGCTTTCCTTTATCCTCTGATGCTCTGTTTTTCCTTCTCAAGTTTCTTCCCTTATATACACCTAATGGCGGCATTTTTTGCGCGACACCGATGGTACAGGGAAAATTTCAGAGGTTGTTCGGAAGTGTTCGATTCCCAGCTCCAGACAAACAAACAGCCTCAAAGTGAGAGTTTCAGCGGAATGCGGTAGCCTTTCCACCCAATCCTTTTCCACTTGGCTAATACAATAACCTGGGTCGGATCGGCAGCAACGACTGCAACCTGAATAGGCCTGATTGTATCACGCCGATGTTCCGGGAAATTTGCGGAGATGAAAGCATATCGGCGATGAACGGAACTGACATCAACTCCCATATCAACCTGACGAACACTGTCAACTTTGACAAATGGCATCAGCACAATGACCAGAGAATCTTGGAATCTCAGACAACTGATATAGTCTTGAATTCTCGCCGGAACTGTTAATCCAAGCTTATGTTTCAGGGCTGTGATTTCTCCAAATTTCGAAAGAACTAATTTGTGCACTTTTGCTCGGTACTGTGGCAACCAGAAAAGATCCTGGCAGCAGGGTGTTGCGGTTATCTGCTGCTGTGTGCTATCCCATTGTAGCCACACGGGATATTCCAGTTTCAATGAGATGAGCATCGCTCCGCTGGACAGCGGAACGGGGTAAAGAGGAAAGCGAATAGCGTTGCCGAAAGATACTGGCTCTGATGGATTGAAACGCAGATGGAATGGCAACTCCTGCCACTGCCCATCGCGATACTCCCAGCCGGTAATTACACTGTCGGTATAA
>JALWJX010000004.1:0-583 GCA_026996895.1 Candidatus Kapaibacterium sp. | reverse complement strand
ATATTGTAGACCGTCAGAAACGGATATCCATATTCATCTTTGAACCGTGCCCATAGAGAATCCGAAATGGCGGTTGTTGGCGCAAAGGGAGGAAGAAATCGGAGGGAATCTGCTGGTTTCCACAGCACAAACAGCGAATCCGTTCCAGTATGAAGGCTGAAAATTTTATTCTGGGATTTATCAAGGAGGATGCTGGTTTGCAGGTGCGGCAGATACGCGGCATCGTCGATCTGAGCAAGAATTGCTCGCGGTCCGGACCGATGAATTGGAAATTCGCTTAGGGACTGCGGAGTAGGTGCCAGAAGCTGCCTTAGCTCGTCGTCAGAGGGAAAGTGGTGCACAGGATCGGGAATTTTTTGGAGCACCGTCCCATCGGGTGCAATGATCAGCATCGTCGGAAATGTCTGGACCTGAAAGATATTTGTCAGCGCATCGAGCGTGTCTTCGATGATCATATCACGTGGGAACTGGTCCCACAGCACCTGGCTCTCTCCCGGCTGATCCGACGCCACCACAACCAGAACATTTGCTTCCAGTTCCAGCTTCCGGATTTTCTCAATCAATGCCTTCAACCCAACCAATC
>JALWJX010000003.1:7347-29149 GCA_026996895.1 Candidatus Kapaibacterium sp. | reverse complement strand
ATCCGCCACCGCACCTCAATCCTGCCGACGTCCGGTGGCAACAGCATCGGCAGCCAGCGGAACAGCCGTGGCAGGTGGAGTCGCCAGTCAATACCGATTTCGGCTGCCCAGTGCCACCGCCCGCTGAGACGCTGGTCGGCATTCCAGCTCAGGAGTGTTCCGTATGGCTCAAAGGTGAAAGCTGATAGCAGGGAGGCGAGGGATCGCAGTGGAGCGAATTCCTCGACACTCAGTGAGATGCCGGCGAAATGCTGCACCGTGGTCGGTGGAAAGTCCGGAGCTAACCGCAAAGCGGCCGGCAGGAAAATGGCGGGCGAAGAGCGGTCTTCCAGAAAGGAGAAAAAGCGGTAAACGGGATTACGAAATCGCTGGATCGGAGAAGCTGCTCCCGGCTGGAGTCGATCCCACTCGTGAACGTTGCCAATGTTTCCAGAAGCAGCGGCTGTTACCGTCAGTTGAGGCGCGCCGATAGGAAATCGCTGCTGGTAAACGCCGGTCAACCGAACACCTGCGTCCCATCGAGGCAGCGGGGGCAGGCGTTCTGTAATGCCGCCAGCAGTCTCCAGCCACAGATTCCACCGGGCAGTTGCTACCCGGAGCGCGCCGATCAATCGGTAGAGCCATCGGTCCAGTGGAAGCAATGCCGATCGGAGAGCTGCAGAGGGCAAAAAGTGCCAGAATTCCACACCACCGCCGTACTGAATCTGCACAGGATGCGTGTAGTGCTGCGGGCGTACCGTCCCGGATACCAGCAACTGTCCCAGATGCACCCCATCCATATTGGCGGCTGCCAGATGGATCCGTCCAGATGGGTGGAGAAGAGACAGCGGATGAGAGAAGCGGAGTTGCCAGTTCCACGACCGATTGCCCAGATTGTAGTAAACGCCTGCGACGGTGCGGTAGCGATCGAAATCGATCAGACCGTCAGCACGCAGTCCCACCTGCCACCCCGGTTCTGAAAGATACCAGACGGTCGGTCGGAGTGAAATTCCATAAAACTGAAGCGGTTGCGCTGCCCAGAAATTCGTGTACAGTCCTACCCGGATGGGCGCTATAGCGGGTAGCCACCACCGGTTTCGGATGACATTGTCGCCTGCAAAACGGTCGATCAACTTTCCAGTTGTGTCGAACGTGATCGAGGTGATCCGGGCATTCGTCGTCAGGTGCGCTGTATACTCCAGATCAGTCCAGAACCACGGTGGAAGCTGGTTCGGGCGTGATCGATACGGAATGTCCATCGGAATCGAAAAACTGGTTTGTTGACCATCCGCTGTACGAATCAGCAGTCGCAGCGGCACGTGCGCTCGATTTTCTTTTGCCAATCGCACCGTTGTGTGCCATTGCCCTTGCTGGTCAACGGAATCGCTGATGGAGACAAACCCGTAATTCGGCACTTCGGTGTCGCCAATGAAGGTATCGAAGAAGGCATCCAGCCGCTGTTGAAAAACATCTTCGCACGTTTTCTCAAAATCTGCCGGATACGGATGGCGGAATCGCCACCGCTGTACGTACTGGTGGAGAAGCGAATCCACTGCCCGGCTGCCGAAGCTGTATTCCAGTTGCCGAAGCATTGCCGCCCCCTTGCTATACACCTGCCGGGCGGTGAACCAATCGCGGAATCGATCGTGCGGCGTGGTCAGCGGTTCTTCAAAACCACTTTCCACAACGCGCCAGTGGGGAAGATTCAGCGCAATGCCCGGCGGGCGCTCCGGAATGAGCCACCGTTCCAGCCACGACCGCGGCGTTTCCCATTCCGATCGAAAAGCCTGATGCAAAGCCTTTGCCGTGATGAACGTGGTAAAACCTTCGTCCATCCACGCATGTTTCGTTTCATTGTTGGCAACCAGTCCATAGAACCACTGGTGTCCAATTTCGTGAACGATCACGCCCAGCAGCGATCGGCGATTCCGGTGGGTGATCATAATCAGTTGCGGGTATTCCATTCCTCCGTCGCCTGCCTGAGCGCACGTAAAAGTTGTGTACGGATAGGGAGTGTAGCGTTCGCCGAAGAATTGAAGAGTTCGGCGAATCCAGTCAGCGACCGGAGCCCAGGCGTGGCGCAAAGATCGCTTGAAGAGAATGTGGATCCTCAGCGTGTCCAGATGGACGATCTGGTGCGCATACGCATCGTCCGCAACCCACGCAAAGTCGTGAACCGGAGAAGCAATAAAGTGCCACCGGGTGATGCTGTCGCGATGGGTGGGCTGTGGGAAAAGGATCAGCGTATCCCTGCGGAACTGATACCCATAGCCTACTTCTTCTGGATTCTGCAAAACACCGGTAGCACCAACGGTGTATCGCGCCGGTAAATAGAGCGTGACATCGTATGTTCCCCAGATGCCGTAGAACTCCCTGCCAATGTACTGATTGTTCTGCCAGCCGTGCTGATCGTACTGACACAGCTTCGGATACCACTGCGCCATTGAAAATCGAATTCCCTGAGCGTTGTCCCGCCCTGCGCGCCGCACCAGTCGGGGAATTTGCCCCCGAAAGTGAAAAGCAACCTGAACCGTATCACCCGGCTGAATGGGCTTGGCAAGGTCGATGCGTGCAATGGTGCCGAACCGGTGCACCGATGCTGGCTGCCCGTTGACCTGTACATCGTGCATTTCCAGTCGCCCGTATTCTTCCGGCGCAAGCTGGTTGATGCGATCGGCGATCCGGGAATGAATTGCCTGCGCCCGGCGGTGCATTGCACTGCCCGGCTGAAAGGCGTTGAAGTACAGGTGATAGAACAGATGTGAAAGCGTATCGCCGGATCGGTTAATGAAAAACGTTTCTCCTGTTCCCCAATACTGAAACGTTGAATCCTCAACCCATACCGTCATCCGCTGTCGAAATTGGTCAAATCGTTCGCCGTATTGCGACCAGAGCACCGAGGGTAGCAGCACAATGGCAAAGATGGCGAATCGTTTGCACCAGTTATTGCCAGCAGGGATGGAAGAAGCAGGGATGCGGAAAATTCCGGCACTGATCATACTGGTTGCTGTGGGATTGGCGGGATGGTGGGCATACCGTCTGTTCTGGATGCCTGTTACCCTGCCTGCTTCGTCAGAAGCCGTTGAACTCCGTATTCCGAAAGGGGCATCCGCAGCCGATGCCATCGACGTACTCGTCCAACACCGCCTGATCGCTGATCCAGTGCTGGCGTTGTGGAGTCTCCGACTCTTGATGCTACTGGCAGAGAAACCCATTTATGCTGGCTCCCACGTTTTTACTGGAACGCAAACGCAATATACGATTTTGCGCCAATTACTGCGTAGTCCGCGGGCGAAAACCCGCAACGTCACCATTCCTGAAGGGAAGACAGTATGGGAAATTGCCGGGCTGCTGCAGCGCCAGTTGGGGCTGGATTCTGTCCGGTTGTATCAGTTGATGACCTCCGACTCGCTCTGCGCGGCCTGGAAGATTCCTGCCTCGACGGTGGAAGGGTATCTCTACCCGGAAACGTACAACGTGTATGAAGACATCACCGAGGCGCAGATGGTTGACCGGCTGCTGCGGCAGCATTTTGCAGTGTGGAAGCGATATTTCGATTCTGCTGCGCAGCGCCGGGGACTATCACACCACGAAGTTGTTACCTTAGCGTCGATCATCGAAGCGGAGGCGCAGGATACCTCAGAGCGACGGCGGATCAGCGGCGTTTTTTACAACCGCCTGCGCCTGGGAATGCCGTTGCAGGCGGATCCCACAGTGCAGTACGCCATTGGCAAAAAGCGGCGGCTGACCTATCGCGATTTGCAGATCGATCATCCGTACAACACGTATCAGCGGCCAGGCTTGCCGCCCGGACCGATTAACTCACCCGGCTTCGGCGCTTTGTGGGCAGCACTCCATCCGGAACGCCATCAGTATCTCTACTTTGTCGTTGCTCCCGATGGGAGTGGCAAACACATTTTTTCTGAAACGTATGCTGAACATCGGCGAGCCGTGCGGGCGTATCGACGGTATCGACAACAGCAGGTGGGCAAATGAAAGCGATCGTGGTACAGCCGGATGGAGCATTGCGATGGCTGGACGTGCCCGAACCGTCAGTGGGATCAGCGGAGGTGAAAATCCGGGTTCGTGCCACCGCGCTCAACCGCGCGGATCTGCTCCAGCGGAAAGGGCTCTATCCGCCACCACCCGGCGTGACCGATATTCTGGGACTGGAATGCGCTGGAACCATCGTCGACGTTGGGTCGAAAGTGCACGACTGGCACGTTGGCGATGCGGTATGTGCCCTGCTGCCCGGTGGTGGCTACGCTGAATTTGTGACGGTACACCATCAGCTTCTCTTCCCCATTCCCAATGGGTGGAGCATGGAAGAAGCGGCAGCATTGCCCGAAGCCCTGTGCACGGCGACGGTGAATCTGGTCAAAGAAGCGAAGATGCGCCGTGGAGAGAAGGTGCTCATCCATTCCGGTGCTGGAGGCGTGGGAACAATCGCTATTCAATTGGTTCGCCAACTGGGGGCAATTCCCATTGCAACGGCGGGGACGGCGGCAAAGCGCCGGTTGTGTGAACAACTGGGAGCGCAACTGGCAGTGGATTACCAATCCAGTTCGTGGAGGGATCAGATCCAGCAGGCGGTTGGCAAACTGGATATCGTTCTGGATACCGTCGGTGCTGCCTTTTTGCCACAGCACCTGGAATTGCTGAATTATCGCGGACGATTGGTGCTCATTGGATTGCTGGGAGGACGTACGGCGGAAATTCGACTGGATCAGGTGCTGTTGAAAAACCTCCGGATCGTTGGTTCCACGTTGCGGAATCGCCCGTTGAGGGAAAAAATTCGCCTATGCCGTTTTATTCGTTCCCGCCTCTGGCATCTGGTGGAAAATCGCCGCATTGTGCCGGTCATTGACTCGGTCTTTGATATTCGGGACGCTGAAGCAGCACACGATCGAATGCGGCGCAATCTACACGCTGGAAAAATTGTCCTGAGAATACCGGAGAGCAGTGCAACAAACGAAAGGAAACGCAATGACTCGTAAGACGCAAAGCTTCCGCTGGCTGTCCGGCATCGGTCGTCTGTGTACCATTGTGCCGATCCTGATCTTCAGCAGCGTTGGGCTTTTCGGACAGCAGTACACGTTCCGAACCGTTGTGACCAATCTGGACACCCCGTGGGAGATTCTCTGGGGACCGGATAACTGGATCTGGGTCACGGAGCGATGGGGACGGGTGTCGCGGGTGAATCCGGAAACCGGTGAGCAGCAGGTGCTTGCGGAGATCGATGAAGTTGCGGAGGTGACCGAAAGTGGGTTGATGGGAATGGCATTGCATCCGAACTTTGCAGATTCTCCCTTTGTTTATCTGGTCTACACCTACCGAACGCAGGATGGCAATTTGTGGAATAAAGTGGCGGCGTACGAATACACGGGCGATTCGCTCCGATACCAGGCAACATTGCTGGATTCCCTGTACGGCTGGCGGATTCACGATGGCGCGCGGCTGTGGATCCTACCCGATCGGACCCTGCTCATTACGATGGGCGATGCAGGCGTGATGCAGCGATCGCAGCAGTTGGACAATCTGAACGGTAAGGTATTACGCATTCGCCTGGATGGCACGATCCCGGCGGATAATCCATTCCCCGATAGCCCCATCTATGCCTACGGATTGCGCAATTCCCAGGGATTGGTCGTCGTTGGTGACCGCATCTACCTTTCCGATCACGGTCCTGCCAGCGACGACGAAGTGAATCTGATTTTGAAAGGTCGCAATTATGGTTGGCCCAACGTGATGGGATGGTGCGATGATCCCGATGAACAGCAGTTCTGCCAGGAGCATCAGGTAGTTGAGCCAATGGCAGCGTGGACACCGACGCTGGCAGTGTGTGGTCTGGATTACTACAACGGTCCGAAATTTCCGGAGTGGCAGCATTCACTGCTGCTGGTCACCCTGAAAGCTGCGCGGTTGGTGCAGCTAAAGCTCAATGCAGCAGGCGATTCCATCGTTCAGGAAAGGCATTTTTTCGTTAAGCAATTCGGTCGGTTGCGCGATCTGTGCGTCTCTCCCGATGGGCGAGTGTTTATAGCGACCAGCAACCGGGACGGACGGGGGAAATCGCCGTTCCCGCTGCCGGAAGATGATCGCATTATCGAAATCCTGCCTGCGGTCAATCGCAAAGATGAGGGGCGGCTGGACTCGCCACTCCGAATCTGGACGCAGCCACAACGGTTGCAGATTGCGGTGCAGCACCAGTCGCCATCTGCCACGTTGCAGGTCTATGATCTTTACGGACGTCTCCTGTTCGAACGCTCCTTTCAGGGAGCCCGGCAATTCGCCGTCGCACTCCCGGCGGCAGGCGCATACCTGTGCCAGCTTCGAGACGATCGCTCCATCATCGCCACCCGGTGGGTGGTGGTGTGGTAGGAGGAGCAATCCTGCTATCACCGGGAGCAGATGCATCAGCGCGCCTGGGAGCGCACGCTTCAGCGTGCAATTTCCTCGTTATTCCCCAACACCTCTGTAGGGGCGACCGGCAGGTCGCCCATCGGGCGAAGCATCGCTTCGCCCCTACATATCGCGCCGCACGCTTCGGCGCTCTTGCAATGATTGCCCGAATGCTGCTTACGATGCTGCTTTCCGAAGGCGGGCGGCGAAGGCGGCGTCGGTTGGGAATTGGTGCGGAAGTATCTTGAGATACCCGTCCCGGCAGAGTTCCGAAGGCAGGAATGCCTCGGCAGGTTCCAGATGGAAATCGGGAAAGTGGTGGAGGAACCACGCAATGTTCTCCTCGTTTTCTGCAGCGCTCAGAGTACACGTGCTGTAGATAAGTACTCCGCCGGGCTTGAGCAAATCGGCAGCGGCAGCAAGGATGCGCCGTTGCTGGCGCTGCAGCGTTGCAATCTGCTTCGCGCTTTTCCGCCACTTGATGTCCGGATGCTTCCGAATCGTTCCCAGATCGGAGCAGGGAACATCTGCCAGCACGAGGTCGTACTGTTCGCCGGGACGATGCGCTTCTACCGTGGTCGTCTGCACCGCAACACTGCGAATCCCCAGCCGCTGAACATTTGCCCGCAACTGTGCTGCCCGCCGGGGATCGGGTTCCAGCGCAACGATCGAGGCAGCGCCTTTCGTCCATTCCGCCAGGAACGTCGTTTTCCCTCCCGGCGCGGCGCAGCAGTCCAGAATATGGCGGGAAGCATCTGGAGCAGCTACGTGAATGACCATCGCAGCAGCCGGATCCTGAAGTGAAAACCAGCCGGCACGATACGCCTCGCTCTGCTGAAGAGCAAAGACGGAAGCAACCTGATAGCAGCGGTCGTCATATTGCCACTGGCGAAATGCGGTCTGCTCGCCCAGCCACTGTTCAAAAGAGGATTTGTCGATTTTCAACGCATTCCGGCGAATGCCAAAGAGGGGACGGTCGTTCAAAGAGCGGAGCAGTGCTTCTGTCTCATCACCGTAGTACGATTGCAGTTGCCGCACCAGCCAGGGCGGAAAGCTGTAGCGGATGTCCAGTGGGGCACGCGCCAGTTGCACCGCTACCGGAGTGTCGGCGCAGGAACGTTGCAGATTGCGCAGCACAGCGTTCACCAGCTTCACGCGAGCGGATTTCCGAAGGAACCATTTGCTCAGTTCAACGGTGGTGTCAATGGCGGCGTACGCAGGGACAGCGTCAAGAAAGAGCAATTGGTACGCGCCGGAAAGCAGCAGCGCATCCAGTGTCGCTCGATACGGCGCTTTCGGCGGTTGATAGAACGGGCGGAGCAGGAATGCAAGGCTGCGCTTCCATCGGATCGTTCCATACACCACTTCCGTAACAAAATCCCGATCCTGCTGCGATAGGTGGTGCCACTGCCGGAGCACCCGGTGTAGCAGCGTGTCCAGTGGATGGGCAGAGGAAAGAAACTGCTGCACAATCTCCACCGCAACGGCACGGGGCAGCAACGATGCATCGGTGTGGAGGAGCTGCTGCAAGGGAGTCAATTGTTGCATCGAATCACTCAGTACACCTGACTTTCTACCGCAGCAAAGACGAGTAACGGCAGCAGAACCAGAAAAAGCACCGTAGCTGGTGTATCAGTATCCGTGTGCCGCTCCGGAGCGCTCCGGAGGACATCCGCTGCGTTCTGACCGTAACGCTGCAAGTGCCAGCGTAATATCTCTGATCGTGCTTATTGAAAGTCAAAAAAGGTATTGCGTATTTGGAAATTGTTTTGTAAATTAGCAGATGCGTTAATGGTATGTTTAACAAAACCTCGAAGGGCGATGAAAGCTCGCACTACCTTCTCGCAGTGTCGCAGCAGTTTTCCGCAGCAGTTTTCCGCAGCAGTTTTCCGCAGCAGTTTTCCGCAGCAGTTTTCCGCAGCAGTTTTCCGCAGCAGTTTTCCTGATTCTCTTCGTCGTAGGAACACTTCTTCTATTATCGAGCCAGCCCGCGTTTGCCCAGGATCCGTGTGAAGGGTGTGATGGTCCAACGGAGGACAAAGTCAAGTTGATTGTTCCCGATTGTTGTCCGGGATGCGAAGTAGAAGTTCACTATGTCGTTACGCACTGTTCGGATCGCCATAAAAAGATATGGATCAACTACTTTAGGATTGATACCAATGACCCAGATTGTCAGACTTTTTGGAACTGGATTACCGATACCATTGCTAATTGGAAGCAATTCATGCAGGAAATATTTTATAAAATCAGCATTAGTGAGATGCACGTAGCTTCTACTCACGGTGTAGGGGTCAACTGTAATGATCAATTTTTCACGACAAGAATTTACTGGAAGGCGTGTGTGGATTTGACCTCTATTGAGGTTGTGAATCGGCCGATTGTCTGGTGTAAATTCGGAAATTGTTGTATGGAAGAATATGTTTTATGTTTAGAACCAGATGGCTTTACCCCAAGAGTTATCGATCACAGAATTGTTCGGCTAACGAATGACCGATGTAAGGAAGAGCCGGGGCGATTTTGCGTTCCCGCAATGTGTGATTAAATACGTTGTCCAATAGAAGTCTCACAATGGAGGGAAAAGGCGATGAGAAGCTTAGCGTTATGGATCGTAGCAATATCCGTCGCCGTTGCCCAGGTGTCCATAGAGCGGATTCCAGTAGTCCCGCTGTATCAGAACGGGAGTAAGCTGTGCGATGCGATCGTGGTGGAGGATGAGATTATCCTCGTCGGTGGCGAAGGAGTGGTGTTGCGGAGTAAGGGAGACTTTACACACTGGAAGCATCAGCGGTTGAAACCGACCGAATATCGAACCATTTACTCCATTGCGAAGCTGAACAAAGATGTCTGGATCGTGGTTGGGGAACGAGGGCTGTGCTATCGAACGCTCGATGGCGGACACACGTGGCAGCGTATCCAGTTGCCAGTCGAAGAGACATTGTATCGAGTGCGGGTTGCTGGCAACAATGTCCTGCTGGCGGTGGGAGCCAAAGGCGTGGTGCTGCGTTCGTTTGATCAGGGGATTATGTGGCAGCGGCAGAACAGTGGAACGCAGCGGGATCTGTATAGTATTGCTACCGTCGGTGATACCGCCATCGCAGTGGGGGAAGATGGCGTGGTGATACGCTCTACAAATCGAGGAGTAACGTGGGAAGTGGTGAGGGAAAAAGATGGGCTGAATCGCAGTCTGTATGACATTGCCGCAGCCGATCACCAGCGGTGGTATGCCGTCGGTGCGGAGAAAGTGCTGCTGCGGTCAACGGATGGAGGCACCAGTTGGGGAACGAAGCTGGTGGGCGAGTCGGTGTGGGGATTGATGTCGCTGCGCGGCATATGGTTTCAGAATGCGACGCAGGGCTGGATTGTTGGAGAATCATCGGCGGCGCTGGAACAGCCGATCTGGGAAACTACTGATGGGGGAACGACCTGGAAAGCAGTGCCGGCGAGAGTTGATACCCCCGAGGTAAATTCCATCATAGGGTGGGAGCCCTACCCAATCAAGTGGTGGGGAATCCGGAAAGTCGGGAATCAGCGAATTGTGTATGGTGAGCGGGGACAGTGTAGCATCATCGGCATAGAGCCACCGGATGGTGGGAAGGAGTGGGAGCGGCGAGTGTGGGACCGGTTGGTTTCGCAAGCGGCGGTTACGGGAGTGAAATTGAATGATTGCAATCAGATGCTGGTATTGCTCGGATATCCGCCCGCACCACAGGTGGTACGGTATTCAGTGACAGAGCGCACCTGGGATACGGTTTCACTCCTGCCTTTTATTGATGTGGTCCGAAAAAAGCCGTTGCCACAGTTCCGATATCGTGGAGAGCGGCCGCGACGCTGGCTCTGGAACGGCGACGCCATATTTGTAAGTTCCCTCTATAACCACGGCTGGCGCTCTGAAGATAGGGGGAACACCTGGCACGTCGTAACGCTGGATACGGTGTACTATATGCGCAATGTCGTGCCTTATGGTGAACGTGGGTTCGCCGTGCAGTGCAGCAAAAAAGTCGCAGAACATCAATATGTCAACGTATGGTTGGGGTCAAAGGGCATTGGTGATCCGTGGAAAGAAATTTTCCGGCTTGATTCCGGTGCAGCGTCCAGTCTCTTCCTCCAGGATCCTGCAGCGTGGCGCGCCATTGTAGATCAGGGGAACGCGATCTATCTGTGGAGCAGTAGTGATCAGGGAAAGACGTGGGAAAAGCAACGGATCATCGATACGAATTATGTCCATTACACCGGTGTCGGTGTATGGTTTGTTGATGACCTGGATTCCAGAATCTACGATCCACAGCATATGGATCTTCTGGTGCAGGTGGGATTGAACGAAGGAAAGGGTTTGGATCTGCTGCTGCTTTCTACCAGCGATGGAGGCAAGACGTGGGAGACCAGGGTTGTAATGTCGAAATTGCTGGGCAGAACCCTGCAGGAAACACCGCCTGCTTCGATTGTTGCGCATACGGTGCAGGATAAGGTCATCGGGATTGGCGGTGTTCCCGGCGACTTGATTTACACCCGTAATGGCAAGACGTGGCACCATCTGGTGCTGCCGAAACCCGGACAGATGCGGTTCGTCTGGGACTATAACGGTGAGTGCGCAGTGGTGTGGCGGGGTGGGTCCTTGTTTACGGTCTTCAATGTCGCGCCGCATCATCTGCTGCTGGTAAGTTTCGGGGTGAGCAGTGTCCGGGAAACAGAGGAGCGAGTGAAGAGAGTGGGGATCGCAGCGTATCCGAATCCTGCCAGCGAGGTTCTGCAGTTGCGCTATCGGGAATCCATCGCTCCGGCAGTGGAGCGAGTCGAACTTTACCGGGCGGACGGAAGAAAAATAGCGCAGTTCACCGGCGCCGTGCCGCACCTATCGGTAAGATCGCTACCAGCCGGAAGCTACTACGTCGTGGTGTACCTCCGCAGCGGCGAGCAGCACCTGATTGGATTCCAGGTGGTGCGGTAGCAGCAAGGCTGCTTCGGGTGTTCCGAAAGCCCCAGCTTCGCCAGCAAAGAAAACGCTCTCTAAAGGGTTGCGCTTCCAGTGAACGTGTAGGGGCGAAGCGATGCTTCGCCCGGTGGGCGACCAGCCGGTCGCCCCTACGGGGATGTTGGGGAATAACGAGGAAAGTGCACGCTGAAGTGTGCGCTCCCAGCGAACTGGGAGCGCCGGCTTTAGCCGGCAACAACTGGGAGCGCCGACTTCAGTCGGCAAAAATACAAATTGCACACTGAAGTGTGCGCTCCCAGGCACCCTAAAGGGTACGTTTCCAGTATCCGGCGATCACGCAGCATTACGCTCATTGTTGCAATGGGGGAAATGTGGAGAGCAGGTCGCCGCTGCTTTTAAAGGTAGACGATCCAGAAGATGAGGGGCCAGATGGCTACGACAAAGAACCAGAAAATGTTTGCTGCTTCAACCGTCCCATTCCACAGCCGGTACTTTCGATACTGGAGCAGCGCGTACAGATACCACAGCGTACCGGCAACGGCGTGGAGAGCGTGAGTGCCGATGACTAGGTAAAAGTACGATCCGTAAGCGTCTACGGTCATTGTCAATCCGTGAGCGATCAAATTTGCCCACTCCACGCCCTGCAACACCACAAAGAGCACGCCCAGCCCTATGGTTGCCACTGCCCACGGCAGCCGTGCTGTCCGGCGAAAGATGGCATTGGTGATCCCGCTCAGCAGGAGAAAGAAGGTATTGACAAGGGTAGCCGCCACCGGATAGAAAGGCAACCCTTCGGGGGGCCACACCAGTTGACCGGATCGGTACACGACAAAGGAACTCAGCAGTCCACCGAAGAGCATAATTTCGGAGGCAATAAACAGCAGCGTTCCTACGCGGGCACGCAACAAAATCCTTTGTCCCTCCATTCGATCAGCGCTGGCATTAACAAGTTCCATCAGATGCTAAGCTACCGCTTGAGGTTGACAATTCCGTCCGGGAGCACAAGAATAAACAGGATGATGAAAATGACGATTGCAGAATATGCCCAGACCCGAACCGGGATCTTTTCGTAGCGAAGATGCATATAGAACAGCGCAATCAGCAGCGCTTTCACTGTGGACAGTACCAGAATGAGTCCTACGACAACCGATGCGCTGACAACATCTCGCAAAAGAAAGGAGAAAGCAACGCTTGCTCCCGTCAGGATGAGAAGAAGAACGTAAATTTTGACGTAAAAAGCCACACTGAGATGGTCTTGATGTTCCGCTTGCATTTTGTATCCCACCCGCTTTTGAAGAGACATCTACGTTAGATAGAACATCGGGAAAATGTACAGCCAGACCACGTCCACAAAATGCCAGTATAGAGCGGCATTTTCCACCGCGTACTTGCTTTTGGTTTTGCGCACATAGAGCCATACTCCAAAGAGGATACAGGCGCCGGCAAAAACGTGCAAGCCGTGGATCCCGGTGATGGTGTAGTAGAACATCCAGAAGGGATCAGTGTTTGGATAGAATCCGTGCTGGATTTCCAGGGAATACTCATACGCTTTCATCCCTACAAATGCCAGCCCGCATAGCATCGTCAGCAGCAGGTACCGGCGTGCCTTTTTCCACGCATCGGCAAAGGCAAAATGATGAGCTAACACCGCTGTCAACGATCCCGTCAGCAGGATAAAAGTGTTGATCGTGGAAATGATGACATTCGTAAACGTCGAGGTTTCGTGCCAATGGGGATAAGTCAGACGGAAATAAATAGCAGAAGCAATCAACGAGAGCAGAATAATAACTTCGCCCGCAATGAAGACCCAGAACCCAACTCGTGCTGGCGGAGCACCAACGGATTCCAGCTCTTCCTGTTCAATTACGCCGCCGATCGCTTCTCTGGAAACGCCTTCCAGCTCAACTTTCAATTCCTGCGACATTTTCAGCCCTCTTGCTCTTGTTTTTCTGCCTCAGATTTTTTCAGGACATACAGCTTGCCCTGCGGGAGGAAGTCCATGCCTTTTGCTTTGAGTTCCCCGTTGACCGCATATTCGTAAGGATCGTGCTCGACAATCGGATGCGTATTACCCCAGTTCAGGTGAGGAGGTGGCGAAGGTGCCAGCCATTCCAGCGTTGTCGCCTTCCACGGATTGGGATCTTCGACTTTCTTGCCTTTGAAAATGGCATAGATGAAGTAGACAGCGAAAACAAGCTGCGTTGCAAAGAGCAGGTACGTTGACACGGTCATCATCACGTGGATCCACTGGTATTCGTGCAGGTATTCAAAGAAGCCGAGGCTGGCATACCGGCGTGGATGTCCGGCAAGACCGAGGAAGAAGCCGGGGAAGGCAAATCCGTTGTAGAAGATCAAGGTCAGGATGGCGTGCCATTTTCCGAACGTCTCATTTAATTGCCGACCGAACCATTTCGGGAACCAGTAGTAGAGACCGGCAATGGCACTCAACACCGCGATGGTAAAGACGGTGTAGTGGAAGTGAGCAACGACAAAATACGTGTCGTGGAAGTATATGTCGGAAGTAAAGGCGCCCAGCGGCAGCCCTGTCAAGCCACCGATGATGAACATCGCGTACGCACCGACTGCCCAGACCATCGGTGCGGTGAACCGGATCGACCCATTGACCAGCGATAGTCCCATTACGACCAGCGCTATGGAAAAGGGTACTGAAATCGCCACTGTAAATATTGAAAACCAGATTGCAGAATACGGATTAATACCAGCAACAAACTGGTGGTGTGCCCACACTACAAAACTGAGGATTCCAGCAATAATTCCTGTCCATACCAGGGTTTTGTACGAGAAAAATGGTCGTCGGGTATTCGCTGGAAAAATTTCCGCAATAATTCCCAGTGCAGGAAAGAGGATAACGTACACTTCGGGATGACCGAAGAACCAGAACAGGTGTTGAAACAGGATCGGATTTCCGGTATGTTCAGCAGTGACAGTGAAGAAGTGGGTTCCTGCAAAGATGTCCATCATCAGCATAAAGGCTCCCGCGATCAGCGGTGTTACACTGAGCAGGAACAGCACGGAAGCGATCAACTGCATCCAGATCATCAGCGGCAGGCGGAAGAAGCTCAATCCCTTCGTTCGCATCGTGATGATGGTCGCAATGAAGTTCACCCCCCCCATCAGCATTGAAGCAAATTCCAGAGCAACGGCGAACAGGAAGAGAATCGTGCCCAGATGCTCACCGAGAAAGGCTTCCGGCATTGCCGACAGCGGCGGGTAAATCGTCCATCCACCGCTAAAGCCACCTCCCGGAACAAAGAATGACAGAATCAGGACGATTGTTGAAACGACAAACGTCCAGTAGGATAGCATATTCAAGGTTGGAAACGCCATATCGCGGGCACCGATCATCAGAGGAATCAGTAGATTGCCAAATCCCCCCAGTAGAACGGGCATAGCCACCCAGAAAAACATAATGGTGCCGTGATAGGTAACCAGCCGCAGATACGCACTATCAGACAGTACACCCGGTGCGGCTAAGTTCGTTCGAAATGCGACGGCAAGAATACCGCCAATCAGAGCCATAAAAAGCCCCGTCAACAGGTATTGCTTCCCGATCACCTTATGATCGGTTGAAAAAAGATATCGCTTAACCCACGAAGTCTCTGCTGTACCCATTGTCATCGTCTATTTTTCGTTCTACTCCGTCTTTTCGTTGCTCGGCGCGGTATTGGGGGATGCTGTTCCTGCTTCTGGTGTCAAAGCAGCATATTGGGGATATGCATTTCCCGAAATTTGTTTGAGCCATTCCTGGTAGTGCTTCTCCGACAATACTTCAATGATTCCCCGCATTTTATAGTGTCCTGAACCGCACAGTTCAGCACAGGCGATTTCGTATTTGCCTTCCTGAGTGGTTTTGAACCATACTCGCGTGTTGACCCCCGGAATTGCATCGTATTTAATCCGAAAATGAGGAAGGAAAAAAGAATGCACCACGTCGTTGGAAGTGATATCTACAACGACATATGCGTTCGTTGGTAATACGAGCGTATTGCCACGGATAATATCGTCATTGGTGTCCCACTGCCCATCGGGTCCGGGATACAGGAAGGTCCAGAAGAACTGACGTCCAATGGCTTTGACGTGGACGACCTCGGCATTCTCTGATGCTGCACGTTCCCGGATGCTCTCATCATCGTTTTGGATTAAAAGATCCGACCAGAAATAGATATTGACCGCTAACAGGGCAATGTCAAAAATAAGCACTGCTACGTCCAGAAAAACAAGGCGCCGGAAGGCCAGTGGCGTCGTCCGGGAAGCAACCGGATTCCGCTTTGCACTAAACCGCCATAAACCATAAGCCAGAATGATAAAGGAAAAGATCCCAACGATCACTATGCCCCACAGAACAATGTCGATCGAAAGATCGATTCCCGGATAATCAGTTGCTCGCAACGGTCTCATCGCTCTTGCTTCTTCCCTTGTTTCTCAAGTAATACACGTAACTCACCAGATCCCAGATTTGATCATCGGTAAAATCTGCCCATAAAGCGGGGTTCATCGTTGTTCCCCCAAGTCCCATTTTGATTGTACGATACACGTTTTCCGGTTCGGGGAAACGTAGAGGTTCGGTTAAAAAATTACGACTGGTGATCATTATTAAAGAATCCGTTCCCGGCACATACCACTGCGTCGGTTGTGGTACCGGTTCCCCTCCGTTTTCCTGGTCCTGATGGCAGGCAATACACCGCTCCAGGAAGAGTTCCCGTCCTCGATCGATCCGCTCTTGACTCAAAAGATCGTAGGGAACCTTCACATCAGGCGGTGGGGTTGGCTCATAATTTTTCCATCCGTCGTTAAAAGTTTTGATATATGCGATAAGAGCGTCCAGCTCTCGCTCGCTCAGGTCATCGAAACCCGGCATTGGAGTGCCGTATAAACCGTGACGAATGATGTATTTCAATTCTTCATCAGAAGCAAATTCGCCAGCAAATCCCCCCCACGTATATTTAAACACCACCTTTTTATCCATATGCGTTTCGCCGGTGAAATCCCGTGCATAAATCCGGTCCCCAATTTGCGTATTCAGTGCTTCCGGCGTAATCGGCACCCCGTCCCCGTTCAAACCGTGGCACGTAAAGCACAAAGTTTCATACAATTGCTTTCCAAGCTTCACTTGCTCAGATAACGCCGTAAAATCCTGTACTTCCGTCTTGATCGGACCTGTTACTGGTGAGGGAGGATACTGCGGGGAGATTTCCACCGCGGCATAGAGAACAATGCCGACAACAACAAAGGCTGCAATAACAATCCACTTCCACATCGTCAACGTTTTTTTATTCTAACCAGCACATTAACGTCCGAAAATCAATTTATTGGAAGGCAAATATAAGAAATCCTCGGAAAACGCAAGCCTACATCTATCGAATCCCAGATGGTAAGAAAACAATTTTGTGTGCAGACAAAGGAGTTAATCACTCTTTCGGCGTCGTCGCTTTACTTCCCCATCGCAGCACCAGAACAACGACCGTAACCGCCAGGAATAAAAACCCAATAAGGGCAGAAGCGCCGGTCACAAACACATTCCACGCATCGCCATTGCGACTGGCGGCGCAGGCTGTACACAAGAGTACCAGATCCATCTTCCAGACTCTCTTTATTTCCAGAAATTTTGCAAAAATGCGACGGGTATCCTGCGCAAATATTTAGCCTCGAATGCGAGCAATTGGCAAAAGTGGTGGAACGTGCGCAAGTGGTATCCTGCGCAAATATTTAACTCCGAAACACAGGTTTTGCAGCATACACCACGGGATTGGCGAAGCCGGTCCGACCGGACGCTGAGTGCTGCCGCGAATACGGATGTTGGGATAAGTATGCAGTGGCAAGGACAAGGACCCGAACGACATCATTGAATCTCCCCAGAATCTCCACACAATCGATTGGTGAGATTACCCAATGGTAACGGCAGATCCCGGTGCGCACCTTCTTCCAGAAGCACCAGCTTTCGCCGGTAACAACCGGGAGCGCCGGCTTTAGTCGGCAAAAGAAATTGCACGCTGAAGCGTGCGCTTCCAGCAAACCGGGAGCGCGCCACTGGGGAGCGCCGACTTTAGTCAGCATCGTTGCACACTGAAGTGTGCGTTCCGCTCGATGCCCGCTGAAGCGTGCGCTTCCAGTGCGATATGTAGAGGTGAAGCAATGCTTCGCCCGATGGGCGACCACCGGTCGCCCCAGGTCCAGTTGCTGCACTTTTATCGTTGTGGAGGGAAGATGTTGTCGCGCCTTCGGGATCCTATTCCGGTAGCGCAGATTCCACCGACTTCCAGAATGGTTTCCAGAATTTCTCTTCAAAATCCCCCCACCCTCTGCCGACGGCGATGTTGTCTTGCTCCCACTGCTCTGGCGATTTCCCATCGATACTGGCGACTTTTCCATTTGCTCCATAGAGATAGCCGCGTTTTCCATTAACTGGTTCAACCCATCCATTGTTGAGCGCATCCTCTACCCCTTCAATCTCCAGTTTCCCCTGTGCATTGACCCTGGCAGCGACGAGGCTGTGCGCTACGGGCACGGGTACAGTAACGGGAAGTGCCAGGAAGAATACCGGGATCATAGTGTTTAATTCCCCGCTGGATTGAGCTACTAATCCATTATGGAGAGCTTTTAAGACTGCGAGGATGCGCTTTTGGCGGTCTTGCACAGGAACGGAAAATGAGCAGTGTTTGTATGATGACTTCCCCTGATCAAAGTCGCTCCATTGCAGGTCATCTCTTTGTTTGAGGAGTTTTGATTGGGGATTAACGATCCACTGGTCCCGTCCCAGGCGTTCCAGATCAAGGGTAAATGATGCCTGGTAGAAACTGGCGTGTTCTTCTTTATTGTAGGGATTGGGTTGTGTATCTGCAAATCCCTGCTTCCGTGCTCGATCGACCAGATCGTGGTTTGCATAGAAAGCCATATCGCCAGCAAAATCTTCGATTGCAACTGCTTTGGTGATGCCGATAACAGCTTTGCGGGCAAGGGTATCGCCTTTTTCTTTTTTGGATTTCTTCTTTGACTCTTTGTAAGTGCACATGTAGCCAAACAGGTCTAATTCTTCGTGGGTTCTAATATCGACGTTAGGTCGGTGAAGACTGAATTGAACGACTTGCTGTTGCTCTTCGGCTGGTGTAGTCTTCCACCCTTCCGCTTTCCGCAGCGTTTCCCAGAGATAATGCCGGAGTGCGGGTTTGCCAATGAACGAGTACGTTCGTCCGGAGCGGTTGATTTTTTTGATGGAGAGGATGTTCCCGCCGATCTTTTCATCCCGGTTGAGGGCGTGTCCGTCCCAGATGACGGTAACGGTAATGTGCTTGAGCGCATTCGATGTTGCGGGTTGTTGTGCCATCAATTACTCCTCCGTTTGTTGTGTATCTTGTTTCGATTCCTGACTCTGTCGCTGCTGCACGCCCGCCAGGAAGGAAAGGAGCAGGATCGAAAAGTCTTCCTGGGAGTAGATCGGTTTGAAAGCACGGACAAGCTCGGAAGGAAATTCCACGGGAGTATCACTGCTGGCAGCGTAGGCGCGCAGGAGTGCGTAGAATACCTGGTCGCGCTTCCCTAAGCGGGTAAGCTCCATTAAACGGTAGAGCGAAGTGCTGCTCAGGGCGTTGGCAACTTTGGGATCTCGACCTAACCACCGTAGCCGTTCTGCAAACACGCTGACGATCTCCCTGCTCCGCTCCCGCCGCAACGCTTCGATTTTCCGGTGTAACTCCGGATCATTCTGGGCAACGTCAGCAGCAAGTTCCAGAAAAGAGAGTGCTCGTTCCCACAGGTCTTCTAACTCCCGATAAAGATTCTTGAGCACTTCCCAATCTTTCTCCTGAAAACGACCATCGACAATCTTTTTCTCCAGATTCCTCAATAGATCGTTGATTTTTTGAGTTTCCTGCGTTGTTGCTGGCATCGTTACTCTCCATTTATTGCTTCCCGAACCATTGCGTTCAGTGTGAGAATTTGGTAGGCGATTTCAACAAGACGCTCTCTGCGATCCGGTTCCGTAAGTTGGTCTTTGGGTGCACGGTATGGCAACACCTTCTTAATAAATTTTTTCTCTGCATCTTCAATTTTGTCCTTCATAGCAACCCGGAGTAAAGCCTGCCCGATTTCCAGCAGTTGATCGATTTTGTTTTCCAGCACGAGCTGGAGAATTTTCAGCTCCCCGATGCGGTTCAACTGCTGTGCAACACGCCGATTGGTCAATACCTGAACCGTTTCTGCCGGAAGCTGGATAAACTCGAGGGAGCCTCTGGCTCTGACTACAATCTCGATATTTTGCAGCGCCCACCGGTGCAGGGTGACCTGCTGCCGGATTGTGAATTCGATGAGGCTCAATCCTAAGATCTGCCGGACATCCTGACTTCGGTGGAACACTGAGCGTGCATACTGATTCAAATGCCACATCATTGGAAAGGATGGCGCATTGATGAAAATCGATCTTGATGGAACTGATGTTTCTTCGGTAGGTGGCGGCGTGAATCCTGAGAGGAGGAAAAGAAGCAGATAGCCACAAAGATGACAGATGGGTAAGTTGGATTTGCAGTTCCAGAAACCGTTAGGGAATGCCTTGGGAGCGCCACCCAGCTCTGAGAAAATACGGGACTCAAAGTGGGAAATATCTTTTAAGAATTTGTCAATGAGGGCATCTTTTACCATAGACGCAGGAATGCTATATCCCCTACTACATAGTGAACATTCAGTACGTTCGAGTTTCTGAAAGTCGCTTAGTTGGTACAGGAAACTTTGAAACTTCTCCGTTTTTTTCCATTCTCCTGTGGTTTGCCAGTAATTCTTGTGGTAGGTATTTTTTCCTACGATTCGCAACCATGCTTTATCTTTCTCTTTCTCTTTGTTTTTATCAAAATGCAACCTCTTGTACTCTTTGGCACATTCTTGAATCCACTGGCTGCGAAGGAGAATTTTGGTGTCCTGGGGATCGAGAAATTTATCGATATTTTCCTGGGTTAGTTCCTGCACTTCCCGCAAAAACCCAATCACCCCGGCATTGTAGAGCCAGTTGGAGGGATAGAGTGGAATTGCTCCGGATGTTTGCGTTGCTGATTCCGTACCACTGCCTGCCATTCCAGTATTTCCGTTCAAATACGATATTTTCTTGATGTTGTCGTCTTGCGCAGTAACGAGTAACACAAGGAAAAAGTGTGTTTTCAAAATTCCAGTGGAGCAAGTGCAATAGAAGAGCGGTACCCCAATGGATTCAGGAACGAAAACAGCCCTGCGATTGCTCCTCTACCTTCCTCAGGCGCACTGGCGCGTTCCCTTTGCGTATCAACGACGACATACGTTTGCCCTACCGCCGTATGCGACCGTCATTGGCTTCATTTGCAATGCGCTGGGTATTCGGAACTGGTGGCAGGAAGGAACGCCGTGCCAGTGCCAGCGATGCTGTACACCACCAGATAAACCAGAAACCGCAGATGATCCTTCTTCTGCTGAACCAGCAATTCTCGAGGGGGAAGACCGCCGGTCGTGGGATAATGGCGAGAGCTTGCAAGCGGAAAACGCCCATCTCTGGGTCAATGCGTGGCTCTATCATTCGCTGTACCATTCGCTGGAACTGGCAATCGCCGGTACGTTCCGGGACAAAACCGCAGAGTATACCTGGCTCCGAAATCTGCACAGGGATAGCCATAAGACACGCTTCGGATCGCTGAAGAACCGAACGATCGATCACACGGTCGAACACCCCGGTGGTCAGAGTCCTTCGCGAATCGATGTACTCAACGAAGTTCGGCTGGCGATTTATATCAGCACTACCAGTCGCTGCCACTGCCTTCTTTCGCTTCTGGAATACGCGCTGAACAACGACGGCTCGCTGGAGGGATTTACGTTCCCTCACGTCTGCGAAGACTCGTCCTGCCTTGCCCGCCCATTCCGTCAGTTTCCGCTGCTTGCCGAAGCGCTTCAACAGCAGCGGCGACTTTCCCATTTCCACCTTGGACGAGCAGAAGACTGGATCGTCCCGGAAGATATTCGACAGGTGGAGCTTCAGCAGCAACCCTGGGGTGGCTCGATTGCTGCTTTCCAGTGGATTCCTGAAAGCACGGTAGCATCCTCACAGGTTGCTGGACTGTTTTATCGCGTTCCTTCCTTTTACGTACTCCACAATCAGCGGCGAGTTTTTCATACCGTCAATGCGTATCTCAATGATGGAAAAATCCACTCAAAGTACTGGATTCAATGGGTCGATCCTTTCAATGAAAATGCTGCTGACCGGCGATACGGTAGCGTAGAAGAATTTTTCTCCTATCTCCTCTATCGGAAAAATGGGAATGTTTTTCCTGTTGCACTGGCACAAGTAGGGAGTCAGCGATGAAGCAAACAGTACCCACGTACCGAGCAAAGAGCACAGGAATTACACTGGCGCAGCACACAGCCCACGTTGTCGCAACCATTGGAGAACTGATGGATTCTCTGGACAAGCAGGAGTTGCTGGATGAAGTAGCAGAAAAATCGGGGCTTCCGACATCCCGCTTT
>JALWJX010000003.1:0-7337 GCA_026996895.1 Candidatus Kapaibacterium sp. | reverse complement strand
TCGTTTGGCTGGCAGCGCTTTTTCACGACGTCGGCAAAGTACATCCGGCGTTTCAGTTTCGGATCGATAAGGGTAAGAGAAATTTTTCTAATGCTCAGGGGGATTTTTCCCAATGGCGGAACACCCTGGAGTCGATCCATTCGCTTGTAAGTGCGACGCTTGTCCCGCCGGAACTTATCCTCCAGCATCTGGGGACAAACAGCGATGATCAGAACACGGAAATCCTTTCCCTGTTCTTTTCCGCCGTTGCTTATCATCACTGGCGGTTGGGAATGTACGGTGATGAAGCCTATCGCCAGCAGGCGCAGCGACTGGCGGAGAAGCTTCTGGAGAAAGACGATAAGGGGCGTACAGGTGCAAAGCAGTGGATCGAGCATCTCAAACACCATTTCCAGGAATGTGCTGCTTTGCAGCCCTTCGGACAAATCCTTGGAAACTGGCAGGACGCATTTGAAGAGCTTTTGACCTATCTGCGAAATGGGATATGGTTTCACGAAATGCTCCACGGAACAGAGCAGCAGCGACTCTTCTTTCCTCCACCAGATAATTTTCTGCTTCCCATCCAGATGGAAATGGCTGAAACGCAGAAGCGAGCACGAACGCTGGTAACCGGTGCTCTGATGCGGGCAGATCGCTTTGCGTCTGCGATGGAAATGATTTCGTCCACCGGGACGACTTGCTGTAACGAACCAGACTGGACAGCAGCGGTGGAGCAGTGGTTCAGTAAAGTGCCCAAGGTGACGCACCGGCTGGCAGAAGTGGTGCAGCAAACGTCTGAAGATCTCTGGCAAGCCCGATTACTGCAACGGTTGCAGGGAATCAACGAAAAGGATCTTCGACATCTGGTGCTGATTGCTCCGACGGGGATCGGCAAAAGTGCATTCGCACTGGCGTGGGCGCTCAACTTCTGTCAGCGGAAATGTCTGTTTACGTTGCCGCTACAGGCGGCTGTCAATAAGATGTTTCTGAGCGTCTTTGAGCTGGTCGAAGGGAGTTCCTTAGAGAAAAAAGTTTCCTCCGTGGTATCCGCTCTGGCTGATGGATACATCCAGGGTGCTCACACGGCGTTGCTCCATCATCTGGCAGGTTACCAGTTGTACAGGATGCTGATGCAGGATGTGGAGGATGTCCGAACACTGAACATCGAAGGGGAGATCGAACAGCTTATTCAGTATTTTCGGCATCTGAGTATGCCGGTGGTCATATCCACAGGCGATCAGATCTTTCCCGCTGCGCTGAAGTATCCGGGATACGAAGCGCTGTACTTTACCCTTGCTACGGCAACGCTGGTCATCGATGAAGTGCAGGCATACAATCCCGAAGCGGCGGCGGTGGTGCTCCAGACCCTGGTAGATACCCATTCCCACGGCGGACGCTTCCTGCTGATGACTGCAACGATGCCTCCGTTCTTCCTTAAAGAACTCAAACACCAGATGCAGGAGGAAAGTCGGAACGTGTGGATTGCGGATTTGTACCGTAACGAGCTGCTGTCTCTGTCAGATTGGGAAGCGTCAGGAAACCCATCGAAAAAGGCGAGCCCAATCTTTGATCGGGATTTACCCGTCAATGCTCAATTGCTGCGCCATTGCATCCAGCTCTGCTATGGGACGATCGTTTCTACCGACGAGGATGTAAAGGAGGACACCGACGCCGGGTCGCAGGAAACAGCAGAGCAGGGAAATGCTGATGCGATGGAGAAGATTCTTGAACACGCACGCAGCGGAAACCGCGTACTGGTCGTGGTGAATACGGTTCGCCGTGCTGATCAGTTGTTTGAAAAACTCCAGAATAGTGGCTGCGAAAAAGTGACTGATTTAGAACAGCTCATTTCATCCTCAGGACAATCCCCAAAAGTAGGGGTTTTGAAGCTGCATTCCCGGCTAACACTTAGAGATCGGATCGCACGGGAACGCTTGATTACCAGCAAAGAATGGTTCTACAATCAGAGCAAAGAAGAATGGAAAAATGCTGGCTGCCCGTACAAGGGAATTATCCTGGTTGCCACGCAGGTTGTCGAAGCGTCTCTGGACATCAATGCCGATGTGCTGTTTACCGATCTGGCGCCACTGGACAGCTTGATCCAGCGAATGGGACGCGTTGCCCGGCATCTGAAGCCGTGGGAACAACAGCCCGATCCAGAACAGCCGAATGTGTACATTTTTGTTCAAGGTAAAAAGCAGGGGAAAAGCAAGGCAAGCAGTATTCGGCTCACCGATTTTTCTCCGAGGAACAGCGTCTATGACGAAGGAGCGCTCTGGATTTCACTGGAGGCGCTGTTGCGGGCGCAGCAGCCACTGGATGATCTTTCGGATTCTTTGAAGGATTACCAGTATGCGCAACAAAAAGTGGGAGAACAGGAGAAAAAGATGGCAAGGAGCAAATCGAAGAAAAGAGGCAAGTCGAAGCAGAAAGATACAGCAACAGC
Source organism: Candidatus Kapaibacterium sp. (assembly GCA_026996895.1). Lineage (GTDB taxonomy): Bacteria > Bacteroidota > Ignavibacteria > Kapaibacteriales > WFXC01 > WFXC01. The sequence continues at coordinate 4,912 of JALWJX010000003.1, read as the reverse complement.
AATGTCGCCAGATCAGCTTCTGTGGGGAGATCCGTTCTCGCTCAGCGAAGGGAAGAAGCAGGAGTTAATCCAGTGGGCATTCCGGTCAACGGTGCTACAGTCCGCCGGCACCCGGTACTGGAATCGCTTCAATGATGCCCTGAGAATTTTCCAGACTGGCTGGACTGCCAGCAATCGGAATGAAGCCTCTCAGGTGTTCCGCCGTATTCAGACAGTGCCGATGATCCGATGGGAAGACATTGGTGAAGGAGGAACCGGCCAGCAACCCCGCTTGCAGAAGCAGTTTGTTCAGGCACTGTACAACGTTTGCAACAACGTTCACAATAGAGGTTCATATCTGGCTTTTCTGGATAAGATTTATACGCCCTACGTTTTCCACGATTACCTCTCCAGAGCAACATCCCCGCAACCGACGCTGTGGGATGTGATTCGGAATGCACTGAATTTTGAAGAAAGTGGTATTTCAGCGGAAGTGAAATCTACTATCCAGCAGTGTGCTGCGAAACTCGAACGCTGGTGTTCGGATATCAGCATAGTGGGCTTGCAGACTGACCATAAAGATATGTCGGACTGGGGGATCCTGTAAAATGAAAATTCTTCGACTGTCTTTGCGACCTACAACAGCAGAAGCGGTGATGCCACTGGCAAGTTATCGAGCAGGTTTTCACAGCTTCATTAAGAAGGCGGTGCAGGAATACAAACCGATATTGTACCGCTACCACTTTGAAACGCCGATTCCACGGGTGAAGCCCTATACGTTCTCTGTTCTGTTCGAGAAAAGTACGGTTGAAGGGGATCAGATCCGGTTTCAAAGTCTCTATTTCCGCTTTGTTTCGATAGATCCGGAATTTATGGTTGCTGTGCATAACCTTGCCGCTTCTCTCTACAGGCGGAATTATCAGTTCGGATCTACGCTACTGAAGCTCCACGCGTTGCATTACGAACCGTTGCGGCAGGTGACAACATCGCCAGCACGATTCCGCACGTTGTCTCCGGTGCTGATTCGATCGCACCACAATGAGCGCCATTACCTTGTGCCAGCGTGCGAGAATTTTGACGGTGATCCAGAGTTTGCCGAAGCGCTGCGGTTCAACGTGCAGCAGGTGACCCGTGCGCTGGCACCGGCGTTCGATACTTCCACGCTGCAACTGGAGCCGGAACGTTGCTACCGTACGGTGATTAAGTACGACAAGAACGGGACGATCCTGAAATTTCCGGGGTTTCGAGGAACCTTCCTGCTGCGTGGTTCACCACCACTGTTGAATTTCCTGGCGCAGGTGGGATTGGGAGCACGACGCAGTCAGGGATTTGGAATGATCATACCTGCATAACCCCGATGGAAACCTGAGAGCACTCTGTTGCCGGTTGAAATGAAAGAGGAACGAAACAGTGAGCGTTGAGCAGCAATGGATGTGGTGAAGTTGCAAAAAATGCGGTTCACCGGTACACTGGTGCACTATATGGCAGTTTGTCCCCGAAAAGCGTGGCTGTTTGCGAAGGGGATCGGGCAGGAACAGAATAGTACGCTGGTGGAGATCGGAAAATGGATCAGCGAAACCAGCTATCCAGACAGGCGACACGAAATTGAAATTGACCGAACCATCGTACTGGATTGGATCGACTGGAAGAATAAGGTCATCCACGAAGTGAAAAAATCTTCGAAGATGGAAGAGGCGCATCGTTTGCAGGTTCAGTACTACATCTATTACCTGGAGCAAAAAGGATTGCCGGGCTTTACCGCTGTGATCAACTATCCGACGCAGCGGAGATTGCAGCAGGTGTCTTTGACAGAGGATGACCGCCAGCATCTGGAATCCTTGCTGGAGCAACTTCAGCATCTGCTGGAACAGGCACAACCACCAAAACCACAACGGATTGGAGCGTGTCGGCAGTGTGCCTACTACGAATTTTGCTGGGTTTAAGCGGCTGGTAAATGGTATTCTGAGGCTAAGACTCGGAAAAATGCTACCTGGTTCCACCGTCTGGCGAATAATGATTGAGAAAAGTACATAAACGGATCGGCGGTTTTCGATGCTGAAACCCCTGTACATTTTCCAGTCCGGAACGCTGCGCCGGCGACAGAATACGCTGGTGTATGAAATGGGAACGCAGAGGGTGAGTTTTCCTGTTGAATCGATCAAAGAGGTGCACCTTTTTGGAGAAACAACGCTGAATACGAAGGTTATAAACTTCCTGGCTGCCCGCGGTATTCCGGTTCATTGTTACAACTACTACGGGCACTATACCGGAAGTTTGTATCCGCGTGAACAAAATATTTCCGGATTGGTGGTCATTCGGCAGTCTGAACACTACCTGGATCCGGAACGGCGGTTGTGGCTGGCGCAGCGAATGGTCGAAGGCAGCATTTTCAATATGGTATACGTTCTGCGATACTACGACCGGCGTGGACGATCGCTCCAGAGCGCAATTGACAGTATGGAAGGGTTACTTGAACAGATACCGACACTGCAAACGATTGATCAGGTGCGCGGCTGCGAGGGCAAAGCCCGCGACCTGTATTTCGCCGCCTGGGATGAGATTATTGCACAGGAGCAATTTCAGTTGCAAAAGCGCGAGCGCCGACCACCGTCGAATCCCGTCAATGCGTTGATTTCGTTCGGCAATGGACTGCTGTACGCAACGGTGGTTTCTGAGTTGTTCCACGTGCACCTGCACGGAGGCATTAGCTTTGTGCACGAACCCGGATCCTATCGGTTTTCGCTGGCACTGGACATTGCCGATATTTTTAAACCGATCATCGTCGACCGGATGATTTTTAGTCTGGTGAATCGACGCCAGATTCAACCGCAACACTTTGAGGTGCATAGCCACTATGCTTACCTGAAAGAAAATGGAAGAAAATTGTTCATCGAGCGATGGCAGAAGCAGATGGAAACAACGGTCAAGCATCCGCAATTGCGCCGGAATGTAAGCTATCGACATCTGATCCGGCTGGAATGCTATAAACTCATCAAGCACTTTCTGGGTGAAAAACCGTACAAGCCGTTCAAAATCTGGTGGTAGCGCTGGGTTTTAAAAATGAGTGGGAAGGTTCAAAAAGTGCTGTACGGTCACCACGAAGCGTTTGCCTTTTTGAAATGGGTGAAAGTTGCTGCGACTCACAAAGACATTGTTGCTGTAAAGTAGAACAGTTTTTCGGGAATTGTGTGAAAAAATAGCGGAGCGAGATCGATGGCGCAACACCACGGACCTCATTACTACATTGTCGTGTATGATGCACAGCAGAAGCAATTGCCGAGGGTGTTAAAGACGCTGCGTCGCTACTTGCACTGGGTGCAGAATTCTGTGTTCGAAGGAGAATTGACCCGGTCACAGTTTTTGCGGCTGCGGCAGGAGCTCCGGGACATCATCGATCCGGAGCAGGACTCTGTCATTTTGTACCGCTTCAGTCATCGATGGCTGGATCGTGAAACCTTAGGCGTTGAGAAGGGGAACATCGGGATGATACTGTGAGTTTGTGAAAGACGAGGGTAACGATGGCAAAGCTGAGGATCAGAAAACATCGGGATGATACTGTGAGTTTGTGATCCGAAAGTTGCTGTTGTATGGATTTGCTCCCGGCGTGTTATGAGCGTTTTCGGCTGAGCTTCGTAATTGCGTCGGGTTGATCCGGCGACAACACCGATGTACTGTGCGGATTGTCGGTGGGAAAGCCACAGTGGCTGATTACGGTGGAGGAAAGCGTATGGGGATAAGAAGAAGTTTGAAGGCGATGCTGGAAAGAATGGGAGGTGGTGCTGTCAGGCTGCATAGCGGCTGTATGCAGGATTTTGAAAGCAACGCCGGCAGGAGAAGTCGGTAGTGTTCCGCTGGGCACGGATCCGTGGGACGGGTGGGAATTGGCACCGCGGAGCAGGTGTGTCGGCAGTGTTCCGCTGGGCACGAATCCGTCGCAGGCAACGACAGGGGGAGAGTATGGGAAATTATCGGTAGCATTCCGCTGTGCACGGATTCGGTTGGTTCAAGGATCGATCTGAGAACGCCTTGGCTGAATAGGGAGATTCCGTTACACGCGGATCCGTTCGTACGCTTTTGTTTTCGACATAGGCGGACAACGCTTACTGCGACGTTCCGTTACGGGCAGATCCGCTGGTAAGTGTGCTATATTCCAGAACAGGGAGCGGCAATCGCGATGTACGGATGTGTTTACGTTGACGTTGATGCAGGGAATCTGCTCAGAACGGCAGAGGAAGCAGGAGTTGCAATGTGGAGGTGTGTTCTCCTGTACCGCTGGATCGAATTCCGATTGGATACGCTGGCAGAAGTTGCAATGGGGAGGTATGTTCTCAGGTGGGCAGAGCCGTTGTTTTGTTCCATCGATCCACGGGGAAAACAAGGTCGAAGTGATCGAGTACAAAGCAGAGCCGTTGCTTTGTCCCGTCGATCCCCCACGATTTGAGGGGCACTGGCGATCGACGGAAATTTTTAAGCCACAAAAACGTAGAAACCCTTGAAAATCGGGGCAGGTATCTGGAGTTTGCATCGAACCACGGTGGAATTTGAACCGTTTGGGGAATCGATCAGGATGCTTTTGGGCAACGTTTGCATCGAACCACGGTGGAATTTGAACCAGCGATTGCCATTATCGGATGTGCTTTCAAAAGCGTTTGCATCGAACCACGGTGGAATTTGAACTTTGTTTGTTGCTCGAAGATTTTGCGCACCCGCTCGTTTGCATCGAACCACGGTGGAATTTGAACCAATTGCCAAACGCAAGTTGTCGATCCCGCGCGGCTTAGTTTGCATCGAACCACGGTGGAATTTGAACGCGGCGTCTCGGTACGGTTGTAATCGCAACCCTTCCCGTTTGCATCGAACCACGGTGGAATTTGAACACGGCGTACGCACCCAGTCGGGCGCATCGGCGGGATGTTTGCATCGAACCACGGTG
>JALWJX010000002.1:55687-74268 GCA_026996895.1 Candidatus Kapaibacterium sp. | reverse complement strand
GCAAAAAGAAATAAGCAAGCGATTACAAACAAGCTTTGAAGGCACATTTCCCGATAGGGGGGATGTGCCTTTTTTGCATCCACTAATCCCGAATGATGAAACACACCAGACATTTGCTGTCGACCGAACATCTGTCTGAACAGGATGTGCTGGCTCTATTTCGCAGAGCCCAATTTTACCTCTCCCGATTGCAAACTCATCAGGAATTCCCTCCTTTACTATCGGGCAAAGCAATTCTGTTCGCTTTCTTTGAACGCTCTACTCGAACCCGTTTGTCTTTTGAACTGGCAGCGAAGAAACTCGGTGCTACGGTGCTGCAATTCCACACGGAAAGCAGCAGCTTAGGCAAAGGCGAAACGTTTCGCGATACCTTTCGAACGCTTAACGCAATGTACATCGACGCCATCGTCCTTCGTCACGCTCTGCCGGGCAGTGCTGCTTTTCTTGCGCAAATAGTAGATGCAACGGTCATCAACGCTGGTGATGGAGCACATCAACACCCAACGCAGGCGTTGCTGGATGCTTTCACGCTATGGAATCAATTGTCTGAGCTCACAGGCAAGCGATTGTGCTATGTGGGGGACATTACCCATAGCCGGGTCGTTCGCTCCGGCATCGCCCTTTATCGCACGCTCAATGTTGAAGTTGCTGTTTGTGGACCTCCCACGCTCATTCCACCGATGATGGCTGAGGCTTTCAACATTCCGGTGTTCTATCGCTTAGAAGAAGCTCTCCAGTGGGCTGATATTGTTAATCCGCTGCGCATTCAGCAGGAACGGATTGCAGAAGGTCTTATTCCCGACCTGAAAGCCTATTTCAAACACTATGGGATTCACCTGCACCACCTGGAACAATATCCCGATGTGCTCATTCTCCATCCGGGACCGGTAAACTGGGGGATTGAATTAGCACCTGAAATCCAGCAGATTCCGCAAAATCTCATTCTTTCCCAGGTAATGCACGGCGTCGCTATCCGTGCCGCTCTGCTGGAGTGGTTGCTCTCGCAATAAACGAGCAGGACACGCTCGGACTGCCATCTACTTTCCGAAAAACCAGTAGAGTCGTTGCACTCTTGCAGTCCCTGGTGCCTGATCCGCCTACTCATCCAAAAGCACCACGCGTTTGATGCGAAACTGCTTCCTCAAGAATCGAAATCCGCCATACCGCACTGCATTGCTGTTGTCATCTTCGACAGGGAAATCCCACCGGCGCACTGGTGCAACCAACTGTCGCAAGACCGTTACTTCTACCTCTGTTCCTGGCTTTCCCTCCAACAACTGCTTCACCTTCGACCACGGTTGATTTTCTACACTGACGCCGTCAATAGCGACGATGATATCTCCTTTGTTTAACACTTTCATTGCCGGGGTTCCCTTCAGCAGTTTTATCACTACCGGGAAATATCGATTACCATCCAGGGTAAGGATCCGAGCCTCAATTCCTATTCCTCCCCGTAGATTGGAGCCTGAGGTTTTAACCCACGGGATGTACCGGAGAAGTTCCAGAAACAAAAGCTGCGTATAAATCCGGGCATCGCGAACAAATAGCCGACGTCCTCTGTGAATCCCTGTCCACAAAATCTCCGTCCCGGATGGATCCCAGATATCCAGTTGTGCAAAAAAACCATCTGCCACATCATCAGCTTTAGCAGACACCCAGAAATCCGGCTGTTGTGGCGGTTCAACGTACCGGTATCCCTTCTGCTCCAACAAGCATCGAACAAAAAATGCCACGTGTTTCGCTGCAATGGGATGCATAGATGAACTTAGTTGCACTCCAAAGGTTTTTGCATCTGCCAGTCTTTTCCACAGGCTGAAATCCTTAAGAATGTAAGGCGGTGCAGGAATTGACACTGCAATTGCATCTAACCAATCGGATCTTTGATACTGATATCCCTCGGCACATCCTCCAATCCCTATTCCCACAATCAACAGCAACACGATTTTCCCAAACAGCCAACGCATCCGTTGCTTCCACCAGGCTACCGCGCTACGGTTTGCGATTCTCAATGAACTCTGACATTCTGCCATTCGGGATCGCACCTTTTGCTTTGTTATACTTCCGCCACTTTCAAAAAAACGAGATTTGCCGCTGCTTGCTGCTACTGCTTCCACTTTTGAGAAGCTTCCCATCCCTGGCAACAGCGATTCACAATAACCACCTCCGTTGAGTGTTATATTGCCGGGCAGTGCGAGAAATAAAAATAAAAAATCTATGCCGAAGCGGACAGATCTTGAATCGATCCTTGTCATCGGATCCGGACCCATCGTGATTGGTCAAGCCTGCGAATTTGACTACAGCGGGACCCAGGCGTGCAAAGCGCTTAAAGAAGAGGGATACCGCATTATCCTGGTCAACTCCAATCCAGCAACCATTATGACCGATCCCGAATTCGCTGATGCCACCTATATTGAACCGCTGACCGCAGATTTTATCGAACGCATCATTGCGAAAGAACGCCCGGATGCACTCCTGCCAACGGTGGGGGGACAAACTGCTTTGAATCTTGCTGTCGAATTGGCAACCAGCGGCATTTTAGACCGATACCAGGTCCAGCTTATCGGATCCTCACTGGAAGCCATTCGTAAGGCTGAAGACCGACAGCTTTTCGCAGATGCAATGCGGCGCTGCGGACTGGAAATTCCCCGTGGCGGCTACGTTACCAGCATAGAGGAAGGAGTCGCATTAGCACGCTCCATTGGTTTTCCCATCATTCTGCGTCCATCATTTACGCTGGGCGGAACTGGAGGCGGTATTGCCTACAATCTGGAAGAATTCAAGGAAAAACTTTCCCTGGCGCTCAAAGCCAGCCCGATTCATCGAGTCTTAGTAGAGGAATCGGTCATTGGATGGAAAGAGTACGAACTGGAAGTAATGCGCGATCGCGTAGATAACGTCGTCATTGTTTGCTCCATTGAGAATATGGATCCGATGGGGGTTCACACTGGCGACTCCATCACCGTTGCACCCGCACAAACGTTGACAGACCGGGAATACCAGCAGATGCGGGATGCAGCCCTCAAAGTAATCCGGGAAATCGGAGTCGATACCGGAGGATCAAACATCCAGTTTGCTGTCCATCCCGAGACCGGGCGAATGGTGGTTATTGAAATGAATCCTCGAGTCTCCCGAAGCTCCGCTTTAGCTTCTAAAGCTACAGGCTTTCCCATAGCGAAAATTGCTGCGAAGTTAGCAGTTGGATACACGCTTGATGAGATCCCGAACGACATTACGCAGCAAACACCTGCTTCCTTTGAACCCAGCATCGACTACGTCGTCACGAAAATTCCCCGGTGGGACTTCGAAAAGTTCGAAGGAGTTCCCGACGAACTCACAGTGCAAATGCGCTCGATCGGCGAAGCAATGGGTATTGGAAGAACATTTAAAGAATCGCTACAGAAAGCGATCCGAAGCATTGAGAAAAAACGTTATGGTTTCGGCTTCGATCGTCCTGAGTATCTTCATAACGGTACGCTATCTCCTGAAGACCAGGAAAATCTTCGCAATCGGCTCCGGAAACGCACTTCCCAGTCACTGTTCGACCTTTGTGATGCGTTGCGCTACGGCTTCTCTACCGAAGAGATCCACCACCTGACTGGCTATGATCCGTGGTTCATTGAACAATGCCGCGAAATTGTCCAATTTGCTCAGCATTTGATCGAACAACGCCGCCGCTTTGCTTTTGCCGAAGAGTTTCTCCAGTCTCTAACTCCCGAAGATTGGCAAACAATCAAAGCGATGGGCTTTTCAGATGAACAAATTGCCACCATTGCGCAAACGTCAGTAGACAAGGTTTACACAATCCGGTTGCAACAGCAGGCAACACCGGTCTTTAAAGTCGTTGACACCTGTGCAGCAGAGTTTGCCTCTTCCACTCCGTACCTCTACTCCACGTACGAACAGGAAAACGAAGCGCCACCGCCAGCATCGAAAAGCGTCGTTGTATTAGGCGGAGGACCGAACCGCATTGGACAGGGAATCGAATTCGATTACTGCTGCGTTCAAGCAGTATTTGCGTTGCGGGAAGAGGGGTACGAAAGCATTATGATCAATTGCAATCCGGAAACGGTTTCAACAGACTATGACACAGCGTCACGCCTGTATTTCGAGCCACTGACGCTGGAAGATGTTTCCCACGTCCTGCTCCAGGAACGTCCAACTGGCATTATTCTGACGTTTGGGGGACAGACACCGCTCAAATTAGCCAGCGGCTTAGAAGACCGAGGTTTTCCAATCCTTGGAACTTCTCCTGAGGGAATCGACTTAGCGGAAGATCGGGAACGCTTTGCCCAGTTGCTCAATATCCTCCACATCCCCTGTCCACAATGGGGCATTGCCCACAGCGAAGAGGAAGCGGTTTCCATCGCCCGCAGTATTGGCTACCCTGTGTTAGTTCGCCCATCCTATGTCCTGGGCGGACGGGCGATGCATTTGTGTTATCGCGAAGAAACGCTCCGGAAATACGTTCGAGAAGCGCTGTTTGAATCTCCCAATGCCCACGTGCTGATCGATCAGTTTCTGGAAGATGCTTATGAATTTGACATCGACGCCATCTACGATGGGGCAAATCTCCTGGTCGGCGGCATCTTGCAGCACATTGAGGAAGCCGGGATCCATTCCGGGGATTCTTCCTGTGTACTGCCACCGTACAGCATCACGCAGGAGCAACAAGATCTGCTGATCCGCTATACCCATCAGTTAGCAGAAGCGTTGCAGGTCGTCGGTCCCCTAAACATCCAGTTTGCACTGCACAAATCCAGCGGGACGGTCTATGTGCTGGAAGCAAATCCACGTGCTTCCCGGACAATCCCCTTCATCTCAAAAGCTACTGGCATTCCTTTAGCCCGCATAGCAACCAAAGTGATGCTGGGATATACACTTCCCGAACTTGGCTACCATCGAGAAATCTTCCTGCCGCGCAATCGAGTAGCAGTCAAAGAATCGGTCTTTCCCTTCAACAAGTTCCCCAAAACCAATCACTTTTTAGGTCCGGAAATGCGCTCTACGGGCGAAGTGATGGGCATTGATCGAGATTTTGGACGCGCTATTCTGAAGGCTCGATTGGCGGCAGGCAATCAATTACCGACCTCCGGACGGATTTTCTTTTCCATCAGCGATCTGGACAAGACACCTCGTGCCGTTCAAATTGCGCGGGGTTTCTACCAACTGGGATTTGAAATCTGGGCAACGAAAGGTACAGCAGCATTTTTGCAAAAACACGGGATCCCCGCTAAGCCAATCAAAAAGCACTACGAAGGACGTCCCAGTATTGTCGACTACATCAAAAACCGGGACATCGATATGCTCATCAACACACCACTGGGAGAGTTTGCTCGCTACGATGAATTTGTGATGGGTCGATTAGCAATGGAATATGGAATCCCATTCTTCACAACCTTAGCTGCGGCGGCTGCATCGCTCAGTGCTATCGAAGCCCTTCGCAAAAAGGAGCCCACGGTGCAATCCCTGCAGGAGTACTATGCAGAAGAATCGTTCCAGTAAAACAGCGTCCGATGTGTGGACTATTGGCGATCTTCTCCGCTGGGGAACAGCATACTTTGCTGACCAGGGTGAACCGCATCCGCAACGGACGATCGAACAGTTACTGCGCATCGCCCTGGATATGTCCCGAATGGAACTCTACCTGAACTTTGATAAACCCCTTTCGATCCGGGAGCGCCAGATCCTGCGACAGCTTATCCGTCGCTACCAGCACGGAGTTCCTCTTGCGTACCTGGCGGAAAGGGTGGAATTCTACGGACTCGACCTGCACATTACCCCGGCTGCTCTTATTCCCCGCCCGGAATCTGAACTCCTTGTGGATTTCACTCGCTATGCTGCACCGCTTTTCGGACACACACTTTCGGTCCTGGACATCGGCACGGGATCAGGATGCCTGGCTATTGCGATCAAAAAGTCTTTGCCACATGCGATGGTCACCGCCATCGACATTTCCGCCGATGCTCTGGACCTTGCAAAGCGCAATGCTTACCGCCATCAATGCGACATTCAATGGGTCCAACTGGACATCCTCTCCCATCTCCCTCCCAATGCTCCTTTTGACATCATTGTGTCCAATCCTCCGTACATCAGCGAAACAGAATTTGCCTCGCTTCCTCGATCAGTCCGGGACTACGAACCCCGGCAAGCGCTCATTGCTTCATCAGAAGGATTGCAGTTCTATCACCGATTTGCTGAGATTTTCTCCGCTGTATTGGCCCCGGGCGGATTTTTCTTCGTGGAAATTGCGCCAACGATTGCCTCCCGGATCCCTTCAATTTTTGCATCGTGGCACATTGCTATTTTTGAAGATTTCCAGCATCACCCCCGCATTCTGGCAGGAACGGCCACCGAGGATCAACTCCATACTTTGCTCGATACCCTGCCGGGCTATTATCGTCGATGGGAACCGAACACCTGAGATGCTGCTTGCCGCCTACCACAACGGTTCACCACAGCACAGCCCTGTACCGCCTTATTTGCGAAGGATTTCCAGCCGTGCATATTCTGGCACCAGCGACTTAATGCCCTGACGACGAAAGCTCACAACCAGAATCTCCCGATCGCCAGCATACCGTTTGCCAAGAATTGTCCCCACCCCGAACACAGGATGTTTCACCTTCATTCCCGTGCGATACGGCGAACGATCCGGTGGCGGTGAAGATTTCCGTTCCGACCCGAAACGCCGGGTGGTTGCCGTCTGCCGATCACTCTGAAACTGCACCAGATGTTCCGGTATTTCCTGCAAAAATGGGGAGGGCAGCGTGGGCAACCGTTGTCCCCGTTGAAAGCGATAGCGAGCATACGAAAGGTACAGCTTCTGCTTTGCCCTGGTGATTCCTACGTAAAACAAACGGCGTTCTTCTTCCAGCTCCTTTGGCTCTTGATAGGAACGCGGTAATGGGAAAATACTCTTTTCCATCGCCACGATACACACGACCGGAAACTCCAGTCCCTTCGCGGCGTGCAGTGTCAGCATATTGACTCGATCAGCTTCCATATCGGCTTCATCCAGGGCCTCAACCAGTGCCATTTCCTGAAGATACTCTTCCAGCGTTGCTTCCGGATGCTGCTGCGCATATTCAGCGATGTGATCCAGAACTCGCTGGATATTCTGCTCTCGCTCATACGCTTCTTCGCCTCCCTTACTCTGGTAGTAAGCCAGCAATCCCGTCGCCTCAATGTAACGTCGAGCAACCTCCGGCAAAGCAGCTTGTTGCAACTGTTGCTGGTAGAATCGAACCATATCCACAAAGTTTGCAATCGCCCTCTTCGCCCGACTTCCCAGGGCATCAATCGTTGCTCCTTCTGCAAGCACCGTAAAGAGTGGTTGCCGCCGTTGCGCTGCAATCTGACGTACCACTTCCAGCGTCTTGCGCCCAATACCCCGATTCGGTTCATTGATGACCCGCAAAAGGCTACTCTGGTCCTGAGGATTGACCAGCAGCCGAAGATATGCTAAGGTGTCTTTCACTTCCTTACGGCGATAAAAAGACAGGCCACTAACGATCTGGTAGGGAATGCCCCGACGGCGGAAGCTTTCTTCTAAGACCTGCGACAGAGCGTTGATCCGATACAACACAGCGATCTCCTGATACTGGCGCCCTTTTCGCACCTCATCTTCGATAAACCCGATAATTTTTTCCGCCTCATCCCGCTCGTCATATGCTTCCAGCACCGTTATCGGTTCACCCTGCTGGTGTTCTGTCCACAACTTTTTCTTCAATTGATGTCGATTGTGCTGGATCACGGCATTAGCGGCATCCAGGATGGTCTGGGTCGAGCGATAATTCTGCTCCAATCGAATAACAGTAGCATCGGGAAAGTGCTTCTGAAACTCTAAGATATTGGTAATGTCTGCCCCCCGCCAGCCGTAGATGCTTTGCGCATCATCTCCGACGACACACAGATTGCGGTGCGACTGCGCCAATAACGACAGCACCCGAAACTGTGCGGCATTGGTATCCTGATATTCGTCAACCAGGATATACCGAAACTGCTGCTGATAATGCTGAAGTACGTCGGGAAAGTGTTCCAGCAAATGGATCATATTGAGCAGCAAATCATCAAAGTCCATCGCATTGTTCTGCCGCAACCGTTGCTCATACAACTGATACACCTGCGCAGCCACTTCCTCTACCGGATTGCGAACCTTCCGGGTAAACTCCTGCCAGGAAATCATTGCATTTTTCGCCCGGGAAATCAGCGCTGCTATGCGTTCCGGCGAATACTCTTTCGGCGAAATCCGGAGATGTTCCAGTATCTCTCGAACCACCGATCGACTATCCTGCTCATCGTAAATGGTAAAGGCACTGGTATAGCCTAACTTCTCAGCTTGCTGTCGCAGCAGGCGTGCAAAGATGGAGTGAAGTGTACCAATCCACGGCAAGCGGATAGCAGCGGACAGCAGTTGCTCCACCCGCTCTCGCATTTCCCCCGCTGCCTTGTTGGTAAAAGTCAATGCTAAGATGTGCTGCGGTGCAACACCCTTCGCAATTAAGTAGGCAATGCGATAGGTCAACACCCGTGTTTTGCCACTTCCTGCTCCTGCCAACACCAAAAGGGGACCTTCGGTGCATATCACCGCTTGCCGCTGTTGAGGGTTCAGTTGCGCCAGCAACTGCGCAGGATCAACCGCATATTGCCCTCTTTGATCCGCCTTTTGAAGCTTCATCCTGTTATGTTTCTCCTGAAATGATCGATCCAATACTCGCAGACACTTTGTACCCTTTCCGATCAGGGAATTCTGAGCGTACACTGCTTGCTCCTTCATTTCTGCTGGTATCGACGGTCAATCGTGCGACTGTTCCCCGCCGACCCTTTACGTCTGCCTCTCCACCCTGATAGCAACAGAGATCAATACCGCAAAATTGCCGCCATCGGTAAATTATCCGGTACTTCAGAAGGCTCTACCGCATAAACAATTGCTCGATTGAGCAGGGCATAAATGGCAACGTCATTTGCAAGATCCCAATCACCCGGCTGATATTCTTTGTGAACATCGAGCACAACCAGCCCATTGCGTATTTCATAAGTTCCCCAATACTGCACGCCGGTGCCTACGAACAGCGTATCGATGCGCCCCTGGATCGCCGCCGGTAACAAATCCTGAATGGTATTGGCAGTTTTTCCCACTCCCTTGAGCTCATAATACCGATCTTTTGCCGCCGCAATCTGCTGTCGGATATACGGTTCTACGACCTGCCACGCTTTTTGATGGAGCTCCTCCAGCGTAATTTTTTCCGGATTGCCTTCCAGTTCCAGCACGTGTTCGTATTTGCAGTGTCGAAGAAACATTTTCACAATGTAATCAACGCCGGCTACTACCAGGGGAACCTGCACTTCTGTTACCATTTTGGTCACCCGCTTTGCAACCTCGGCAACATACTGATCCACCACAACCTTTTCCTGGCGACCGGGATCATAATATCCGTGGGTTGGCGCAGGTGTTCCTTCACCTTCTCCCTCGATATGAATCGGTCGATACTGGAGTTGTCGCTCGTGCTCTTCAAATTGAAGCAATTCATCCAGACCGTGAGGAAGGTCTTCCGCTGGAATCAGTGCTAAGGTCTCTCGAGACCCCTGATACAACGCAGTCTCCTTTTTGCTGAGCTGAAGCAAGTAAAAGCGCGTATCGTGCGTGAAGAAATACAGCAGAGGTTTGAGATGAAATCGATTGGCAACGATCACCAGATCAGAAACCCGAATGGGCAGGCGAAAATACCGGAAAAGATTCGGCGAACAAAATAGCGCTAAAGCATCGCTTTGATACCGCCAGAAGCGATCATCCTCCAGCAGTGCAAAAGCGGGCTCCAGCATCTTGCGAGCCTCTACATTCCGCATTCCTTCTTTGACCAGCAATTCCTGCGCCTTATTCAGCAAATTCTTCAATCGAATTGGATCCTGCCGAATTTCTCTTCCCGCCCGATGCGTTGGCAAATAGATGGATACAGCATACGGTGATCGCTCTTCGACCAGCATCTGGATATCTTCTTTGCGCAAAACATCGATCACTCCATTCATTTGCCAGACTCCCTTATTCTGTGAAACTTCCGGATGTTTCTTCTTTCCGCCATACGTACACACCACGTTGAGACGAACGAATGAAACGAATGCAGTGCTCAACTTCCGGTGAGAGAGGAAAGTGTTGCTGATAAAATTCCAGCGCTTCGGAGATGGTCATTCCCTGCTGAAACAGCACTTTGTAAAACCGCATAATCTCGTCGATTTTCTGCGGCGCAAATCCCTTGCGACGCAACCCAACGCGGTTGAGCCCATAGACTTTTGCCATATTGCCATTGACCAGCAAAAAAGGCGCAACATCCTTCGTAATTTTTGTCCCTGCGCCCGTCATTGCCAGCCGCCCAATGCGGCAGAATTGGTGGATCAGGGTTGCGCCTCCCAGGACAACCTCATCTTCTACTGTCACGTGCCCTCCCAGTTGTGTGGCATTTGCCATAATCACCCGATCACCGATGACGCAGTCATGGGCAATATGGCAATACGCCATAATCAGGCAATGGGCACCCACAACAGTCCGTCCTGAGGCTTTCGTTCCGCGATGAATCGTTACACATTCCCGAATGACCGTATGATCGGCAATCTCGGCGGTTGTTGCCTCTCCGGCATATTTTAAATCCTGTGGTGGCGTCGCGATCACTGCGCCAGGATAGACCGTACAGTACCTGCCGATACGGGCACCACGGGCAACATATACCGACGCCATTAACCGCGTACCGGACTGGATCTCAACGTCATCTTCCACCACACAAAAAGGACCAATCACCACATCATCAGCGATTTGCGCGCGTTCCGAAATCACTGCCGAAGGATGGATATGTGGCATAGGTTACAAATCCTCAGGATTGACAACTGCTGCACGAAGCTCCGCCTGCGCAACGACGTGCTGATCGACAATGGCTTTTGCATCCAGAACAAATGTATTAAACCGCTTTCCGATCAATCGAACATCCAGGAAAAGTTGATCACCCGGTACTACGGGTTTTCGGAACTTCGCTTTATCGATACCGGTGAATACGACCAGCTTCCCTTCCTGAAAACCATCGGAATGGAGAATCAACAACCCACTTGCCTGCGCCATTGCCTCAATAATCAGCACCCCCGGCATAATGGGCTTATCAGGGAAATGCCCCTGGAAAAAAGGCTCATTGAACGTAACATTTTTGTACCCGATGACTCTCTGCTCCTCCTGATCAAACTGTACGATTCGATCAACCAGCAGGAAAGGATAGCGGTGCGGCATAATTTTTAAAATTCCGGAAATGTCCAGTTCCGCGTTCTTCGCTTTCTTTGCCTGATACTTTCGTACCAGCTTCTGCTTTAAATACAGTTGGCGCAGTTTCCGGGCAAATTCGACGTTATGTGCATGTCCCGGACGGGCTGCTAAGATCTGCGCTTTGATTGGAGCACCTACCAATGCCAGATCGCCCAACAGATCTAACAGCTTGTGCCGCGCTGGTTCATTTTTAAATCGCAGCGGCTTATCATTCAACGTTCCGTTATCCCCCAAAAACACAGACTCCTGTAAGCCCAGGCGTTCTGCAAGCTGTTGCAACTCCTCCCTTGTTAACTCTTTGTCCACAATGACAATAGCATTTTCCAGATTTCCACCTTTAATCAACCCCTGCTCCCGCAGTTGTTCAATCTCCGTCAGGAATGCAAAGGTGCGGGCAGGCGCAAAACTGTCGACGAATTCTTTTTCCAGATCAAACAACCCGGTATGTTGACTGCCCAAAGCGGGATTGTGATACTCAATCATTACGGTAACCCGGAAGTCATCCAGCGGAAGCGCTACCAGATCCACTCCTTTGGCTTCATTCGAGTAGTGGACGGTTTGATCCACGATCAGGAAATCCCGCGCTCTGGTCTGCTCTTCAATCCCCGCTTTTTGTAAGACTTCCACAAACGGCAAAGCACTTCCATCACCAATAGGAGGTTCATTCGCTGTCAACTCAATCCGGCAATTATCAATCTGCAATCCGACCAGCGCAGCCAGAACGTGCTCAACCGTGTGCACCCGGACTTCATCAATCCCCAGAACAGTCCATCGCTGCGTATCCACCACGTGATCCACAACTGCCGGGATTTCTGGCGAACCCGGTAAATCGGCACGAACAAATCGATAGCCGTAGTCTTCGGGAGCAGGATAGAAAGTGATGGTTGAAGGATTCCCTGTATGCAATCCAACGCCAGAAAACGAGACGGCTTCTCGAATGGTCCGTTGTACTTCCTTCAATGGCATCACTGACGTCCCCGCTGTTGTTTGCCCTGCGATTGCTCCATTAGCTGCTGTACCTGCTGTTTCAATTCTCGAAACTCTTTCAAAATTTCGGGCAACTGGCGCAACGCCCCCTCCATTTTCAATGCCTGCAAATGCGGCTTTGCTGGCGACCCAAAATATGCGCCCGGCTGCCGAAGCGTTTTCGATACTCCCGACTGGGCTTCCACAATAACATCATCGGCAGTTGTAATATGTCCCACCACGCCTGCCTGTCCGCCGAATCGGTTGCGCTTTCCAATCACCGTACTGCCAGCAATCCCGGTTTGGGCTGCTAACGCTGAATGTTCGCCGATAGCAACATTGTGAGCAATATGCACTAAGTTATCAATTTTCGTACCCCGTCCGATAATGGTCGAACCGACCGTTGCCCGATCAATAGTCGTATTGGCGCCAATTTCCACATCGTCTTCGATGACCACATTGCCAATTTGTGGAACTTTCTCGAACGAGCCGTCCGAATTCTCAATATACCCAAACCCATCCGCTCCTAAAACTGCGCCAGCGTGGATAATGCATCGGCGTCCGATGCGAGTATGCGGATAGCAAACAACGCCCGGATAGAGGATCGTTTCTGCGCCAATTTCAGTCCGGGCACCAACGGTAACGTGTGCAACCAATACCACATTCTCACCAATCTTTGCCTCCTGTTCAACAACCACATACGGACCAATATACGCTGATTCAGCAATGATGGCGGTCGGATCAATTACTGCCGTATGGTGGCGGAAGCCCGGCGGATACTCTGGCGGCGATGCGTACAACGACAGAATTTGCGCAAACGCTCGGTAAGCATCGGGAACGACGATAAAAATCTTGTCCGTGTTCGCCGGAATTGTGAAGCGTTCGGAAATCACGATAACCGACGCTTTGGTCGTTGCTAAGTGCCGCATATACTGCGAATGGGCAACAAAGCTCAAATCTCCTTCTTGCGCATCTTCAATGCGGCTCAGCCGCTGAACAACAAAATCAGGATTGCCGATAATTTTGCCCCCCACCGCTGCCGCTATTTCTTTCACCGTTCGCCCAACCATCATTTGCTCTTGTTGTCCGGTGACTTCGGTTCCGTCATTAAATCCCTATCTCGCTGGATTTGTCGTTCTTCCATCTCTTTCTTCAACCGCTCCTCCTTTGTTGGCGGTCGCCGGGGACGCACAGACCGACGACGCTCTTTTTTCAGTGGCGCTTTCTCCAGGAGCTTTTCAAATTCTGCCTTCAAGTCTTCAACATTGATTCCCAGTCGTTCCATCACCTCGATCGTAATGTCATATCGGGGATTGGTATAAAGCAGCGGCTGCTGACTCTTATCCCAGATAATGTCGTACCCCCGGGCTTCGGCTGTTTCTTTAATTGCAGCAGCAATTTTTTCTTCCACCGGTTTCATCAACTTTTTGACTAACTGATCAAACTCGCCACCCACGCCAAATTTTCGTTCAATTTCTTGCTCCAGCGCCTGCTTCTTCTTCGCCAGCTCCTGTTCTTTCTGCTTGCGTTCGGCAGCGCTCCAGATCAACCGATTTTTTTGAATCTCCTCTTCCAGCGACCGGATTTCCTGCCGCTGTCGCTCAATCTGATGTTTCCACTCCTTTGCAATCTGCATAATCCGCTGATCTACTTTCTGCGCCTCCGGAAACCGCTGGCGGATCAAATCGGTGGCAACATATCCCACTTTCTGTGCCCACAGAGAAGCAATGCTAAGGGCAAAAAGCACCAACCATTGCCCCCACCGCCGAAGTCGCTGAATGTCTATTTGCTGTCTGTCCACAACACCACCGCCCTTACTTCGACCGTTGCAAGTAATCCAGCACCTTATAAGTCAGGTTGTACTTGCTCTCAAAATACAACAAAGCCGGTGCCGCTTTGTCAAAAACAAAATTGACTTTCTCCGCCTTGGCTACGGCTTCGATCGCTTTCAGAATCTTTTCCCGAATGGGCTGCAGCAGTTCCTGCTGCTTTTGCGCAATTTCGCCAGTGACCCCAAATTTTTCCTGTTGAAAAGCCAGATACTGCTCGCGCAGCGCCAGAATCCGCTGCTCCATTTGCTGCCGCGCCTGCTCCGTCATCATTCCTTTCTGCTTTTCGTATTTCTGCATCTCTGCAATATACTGTTGCTCAATTTTTTGCAGCGAATCTCGATATTTTTTCTCCAGTTCCTTCAAAATTTGATCTGCTTTTTTTGCTTCATCCAATTGCTGCAAAATCACTTCAGAATCCACAACACCAATTTTCACCTGCGCCTGCAAAGAAACGGCACAAAAGAAGGCAATGATTATACCAGAGAAACCTCGGACACGCATCGCATCAACTCCCACAATTGATTCAACCCTACTTTTTATCCGCAGCAGAAACGAACAGTGGAAAAATTTAGCGCCCGAACTGAAAATGGAATTTCCAGCCAGAGCGAGCGCCAACGGTTCCACTGGGTGGATCAAAGCCGTAACCCCAATCAAACCCCATCAACCCAATGGGATTGATCAACAAACGGATTCCCACACCGGCTGCTCGCTTCAAGTCGAACGGATCTGTTTCTTTCAAAGAGCGCCATACATTTCCGGCTTCAGCAAAGGCAAGCAGGTAGATCGGCATCGGGTTGAGCGTGACAGCAAATCGCAATTCTGCCACATACTTACTGAGCACCTGCCCTCCTAAGATGCGTCCCACGTCGTCGCGAGGACCGATCGAACGATCATCATATCCCCGCAAAGGGGTGATCGAAAATCCTGTCAATCCGCTACCGCCCATAAAGTAATACTCGATAGGCGGGATGGTGGTATCCGTTCGCAAGCCCGTTATGTATCCCAATTGTGCCCCCAGATACAGTACCAAACGGCTCTGTCCCTTGATACGCAACACAGGGGTATACATATCGAGTCGCAGCTCATTCTTCAGGTAGTCCGTATTCCCCAATCCCAGCGCTCCCATAGCATACTGCGTGGTAAAAGCAAATCGGGAGCCAATAGTCGGGAAGAATGGATTGTCATAACTGATCCGCGACAGCGTTTGTCGAACCGTAAACTCGGTCGTCACTCCTGAACGGAAACCTGCAAATTCTCCTCTGGACTCATTCCGCCGGAAGCGCACCATCCAGTCTCCCCGGAAGAAGGGATCCGGCGTGCGAAAGCGCCGTCCCACATTGATCGAAACGCCCGTCTGCCGAAAATCAAATCCATATCGCTGGCGGGTATCGAACAGATTGAAGCCGACAGTCGTAGGTTCGTCAAAGAGCCAGGGCTCAGTAAATCCCAGCACGAAAGTCCGTAAACTATTGGTACCGCCAAACTCCCAGGTAAAATTAAAAATTTGTCCTGCACCCCCTTTCAGGGGTTCTCTGAGGGAAAAGTTATTCAGCGAGATGCCAATCGAACCAGTAATGCCAATGCCGGGTGCCAGACCAATAGCCGCATTGAAAGTGTCACTGGAGCGCTCCTCAACGACATACGTAATATCCACAGAGGTTTTATCCACTGGATGAATTTCCGGGCGTAGGCTCTCAGGATTAAAGTAATTCAGCCGGTGCAATGCCCGAATGCTCTGAATCAGCTTTGACCGGTTGAAAACATCACCGGGACGGGTAAAAAGCTCCCGGCGGATGACCTTGTCATACGTCTTGGTATTGCCCACTATATCGATTCGCCGGATGCGGAATGGTTTTCCTTCCCGGATTTTCACCGTAATATCCACCGAGTCGCGTCCAACCTTTACAACATCCGGCAGCAATTGCACGCCCAGATAGCCATTATCCAGATAGAGCGAAGCCACCGAATACTCCGGATCCGCCTGCAAATTCTTTTCAAACTTCTCCTGATCGAAGACCTCGCCGGGATGCATATCCAGCCGCCGCAATAACGTTGAATCTCCCCATACGAGATTTCCATCAAAGGCGATATGCCGAATGTAATACTGGTGTCCCTCGTCAACCCAGATCGTAATATCCACTGCCTCATTGTCCGGATCAAACACCACGGTATCGCGCAGGATCTGGGCATCGATAAAACCATGGCGCTGATAGAATTTGAGCAACAGCTCTTTATCTTTCTCATACTCTTCCTGCACAAACTCATCCGATCGCCAGAATTGCCACCATTCTTTGGAATGGGTCTCTTCAAACTGATCGATCAACTCTTCATCCGAAAATGCCCTGTTACCCTCGATCGTAATGGAGCGGACGCTAAACTCAATCCCTTCGGTGATTTTTACACTGACAACGACGAACAGCGAATCATCCGGCTCGGAACGTTCGACCTGCACGCGGGTAAAGGGCATTCCCTCCTCTTTATACTTTGCCAGAATGGCTTTGCGAATCCGGTACAAATCGTAAGACCGGATAATATCGCCTCGCGTTTTCCCAATGGCTGTCAGCAGATCTTCTTTTGAAAATTCTTCGTTCCCCTCAATGTGAATACTATCCAGCCGTGGTGCTTCCTTCACTCGAATCGTCAAAAACACCCCTGCCGGCGTTTGCCGGGTAACGACAATATCGATGTCCTCAAACTGACGTCGCTGCCACAAATTCGCAATAGCGCGGCGCAACTCATCCGAGTTTGGAGAAATTTGCTGACCGGGTTGCAACTGGCTAATGGCTAAAATCGTTTGCGGATTGGTATAAACGTTCCCTTCAACATCGATGCCCAGGATTGTCACCGGTTGCGGCTGCTGAGCAGCCACCGGCAGCCCGGCGCAACAAAGCCAGAGAAAAAGCAGCAGCCACTTAAGATTCATCGTGCCGCAAAAGGTATTCCACATTGTCAAACTGCTGCCGCTGCTGACGGATCTGCTCCGAGGTCAGCCCGAACCGCCGCTCCCGCCGCAAATAATCCACCAGCGCCTGGTACAAATCATTGCGTCGAAAGTCGGGCCAATACTTGTGGGTAATGTAAATCTCCGAATATGCCGTTTCCCACAGCAAAAAATTACTCAGCCGCATTTCGCCGCTGGTACGAATGACCAGATCTGGATCCGGCAAATCCGCAGTCAACAGGTAGGACGACACCAGCTCTTCGGTAATATCCTCTGGCGATAATTTCCCTCGCCGAATATCCAGGGCAATAAGCTGCATTGCCCGCACCAGATCCCATCGACCGCTGTAGCTCAGCGCCAGGGTCAATGTCAATCCAGTATTATCCGCCGTTTCGTTAATGGAGCGAAGTAATTGTCGATACACCCGCTTCGGCAATGCATTGAGTTTACCAATCGCCTGCAATCGCACATTATTTGCTTTCAGTTCGGGCGTTTCAACTTTCAGATAGTACTGCAGCAATTCCATCAAGACAGAAATTTCCTGCTTTGGACGCTTCCAGTTCTCCATTGAAAAAGCGTACAGCGTCAGGTACTGAATGCCTAAGGTTGCGGATGCTTTGACAATATCCCGCACGCTGTTGATCCCTTCGCGGTGTCCTTCGTACCGGGGGAGTCCCCGCTCCTGCGCCCATCGACCGTTGCCATCCATAATAATGGCAATGTGTCGGGGAAGCTGTGACGATTGTTTCAGCAATCGTTGAATCTCCAGGTCGGTATCCGTCTGCTCTTGAACCCACTGCTGCGGCATTCAGCGGCTTCCTTTCGTTGCTGTTGCGATGGCAAAAACACGAATGACCCTGCCAAATAATGTAGGGAGTGGAAATTGGGGATACCTTTTGTCTTCGCCAAACCCTGTAAATTCGCAGATGGACAAAATGAAGAAGTAAAACTGATGTGTGCACAGCACTCCATTCCGCCAGCACCGCTTTCCCGGAAAGGGAAAATGTACGTTGCTTTTATTGCTACCACTGTCGTTCTGCTCTGGCTCGCTGCCTTTCGTGCTGCCACGCTTCTTCCTGCGACCATACCGCAACACTTCGACTTTCAGGGACACCCGACCTCCTATGGGGGGAAGGCCATTATCTGGATTATCGCCGCCAGTTTTTCCTTGGTTCCTCTTCTCTTTTTAGCTCTGATCCGATGGCGATTCGTGCTGCTGGAACGATATCCTTACTTCCTGAGCCTTCCCGCTTTCTTTGTCGAGCTCCAGCGCTTCCCCAGAGATCAATGGGCTTTCTGGGTTAACCGATATTTCGAGTTGCTGGCAGCACTGGGTTTCTGGATATCCCTGACACTGCTGGTTATCGAGGTCGAAATTTTCTTCAGTATGGCTGTTAAGTATACCCCGCCGTGGCTCTCGCTGGCTACTATCATTTTCCTGCTGGTTTTGATGGGAATTTTCTTTGTTCAACTCCGGCGGCTGGCAACGGAAATGCGACAATCCTTAGAAAAATCAATCCGGGAAAGCTAATGCCTCTGATCCCTA
>JALWJX010000002.1:0-55677 GCA_026996895.1 Candidatus Kapaibacterium sp. | reverse complement strand
TTCTGGCGCAAGGAAACAAATACTGATGTTCCAGATGTCCCGATCGCAGCTGCTCTACACTTTGCGTTCTCCCATCTGCTCCGAACGCCTGGCTGGGCAATTATCGGGGTTCTCTGTGCTTTCTTCCTTGTTGCGTTCCTCTTTCTGGAACTTCTGAAGCTCATCTTTCCCCTCGCCGATCCTGTTTTTGCTCCGGACACTTTTATGACCTGGGATTCCTGGGATTTCCCCCGTATTTCTTTCCGTGGCATTGCAGAAGATCCTGCTGGCATTCTTATGCTCATCGCTACTGAACTGTTCCTGCTGAGCAGCTTTCTTGTGGCAACGATCCTCCAATACCGCATTGCGCTTTCCGCCGTACGCGGTCTCCCGTTGTCCAGAGCAACTTTTCTCCAGGATTTTCGCCTCTCTCTGATAATAAAATTTGGCATTGCCTGGTTGTTGCAAACGCTCATCGTCTACTTCGGACTGGTGCTGTTCATCATTCCGGGAATTATCTGGGGATTGATGTTTTGTATGACTCTATGGCTGGTCGTCGACTACCAGCTGGATCCTATCGCTGCCCTCAGTAGCAGCCGATTTCTTACCCGTGGCATTCGCTGGAGACTTCTGCTTTTCTATCTCGCTCTTGTCGGAATTGGAATAGTGCTCAGCTTCGTGGTCGTAATTGCGCTGGCTATCCTTATCAGCGCAATATTCGAATTTGCAACGGTTGAAGAAATTGCAAATCAGGGGATCGCTCTCCTGCTGACATTGGCGCTGCTGTTTCTTTTCTTTCCCTTCCGCATCCTGGCTGAAGGTTTTGTTTACCACTGGCTCCTTACTGCCAGAGCACAGTCCTCCTCAACGACTACTGCCTACCCGGAGTCCTAATGTTCGTTCGTCTTACTGCATCACCCACAGCACAATGATAAGCAAGCAATGAATGAGAAAATAAAGCAAAAAATTGCTGTTTTACCGACTGATCCGGGTGTTTATCTTTTTAAAGCCGATGATGGCTCCATTCTCTACATCGGCAAGGCTCGCAACCTCCGCCAGCGGGTTCGATCGTATTTCCAGAGCCACCGACCGCGGGATGCCAAAACGGAAGCGCTGGTCCGCAAAGTAGCAGACATCGAGTATATCGTGACTAACTCGGAAATGGAAGCGTTGATTCTGGAGAATTCCTTAATCAAAAAGCACCGTCCCCGGTACAACATCCAGTTGCGCGATGATAAATCATATCCCTACATCCGCATCACCAATGAGCCTTTTCCTCGCGTCTTTGCAACCCGCACCATTGTCCGCGATGGCAGCCGATATTTTGGTCCTTACACCGATGCCCGTCAACTGCGATCTTTGTTAAAAACGTTGCGAATGATTTTCCCATTCCGGAGTTGCAAACTGCCGCTGCGAGAAGAGACTATCCAGCAAGGCAAATACAGAGTCTGCCTGGACTACCAGATTCAGCGCTGCGATGGTCCCTGCGAAGGACTGGTCTCAGCCGAGGAATATCAAGGAATGATTCAGCAGATCATCCAGGTTCTTAAAGGACGCATCGACACGGTAGCACAAGAAATGAAAGAACTTATCGAACGGTTAGCACGCGAACAACGTTTCGAGGAAGCCGCCCGCTGGCGCGATCGGTATCAGTTGCTGATGAAATACGCAGAGCGACAAACGATTGTGACCACCGAACCAATCGACCGGGATGTCTGGGGCATTGCCCAGAGCGACACCCTAGCAGCGGCGGCCATTTTAAAAATTCGGGACGGACGGCTGATCCATCGTCATCAATTCTTGCTGGAAAACAGCCAGTACCATTCCGCTGGCGATCTCATTCAGGCAGCTTTTGAACAGTTTTATCTCAACGCTGAAGAAATCCCGGACGAAATTTTCCTGCCGGCTGAACCCACTGACCTTGCAGTCCTGGAATCCTGGCTCAAGGAACGGGCATCTCGACGAGTTCGGCTCTTTGTGCCAAAGCGAGGTGACAAATTTGCACTGATCCAGATGGCGCAGACCAACGCAGCGTATCTGTTGCAGGAAATAGAACTCCACAAACTGAAGCAACTGCACCGCGTTCCTGACGTATTGCTTTCCCTCCAGCGCGACCTCCGGCTTCCCACGCCACCCCGGCGCATCGAATGCTTCGATAATTCGCATCTGCAGGGCAGCGACTTTGTTTCTGCCCTGATTGTCTTCGTTAACGGCAAACCGCGCAAAGCGGAGTATCGCAAATATCACATTCAAACTGCTCAACCTGCTGATGACTATCAGGCGATGCGAGAGGTAGTGTACCGGCGATATCGTCGTCTGCTGGAGGAAAACCAGCCGTTACCAGACCTCATTGTGGTCGATGGAGGGAAAGGGCAATTGCACGCAGCGCTGGACAGTCTGCAAGCATTGCACCTTACCATTCCCACCATTGGACTGGCAAAGCGACTGGAAGAAATCTTCCTTCCGAATCAATCAGAAAGTCTGCTGCTGCCTCGAACCTCCAGCAGTTTACGGCTGCTGCAACAAATCCGCAACGAAGCCCATCGGTTTGCTGTTCAATTTCACCGAACCGTTCGCAACCGCCGGATTTTCACCTCGGAACTGCTGGATATTGCTGGCGTTGGGCCACGTACTGCACAGAAACTGCTCCAGGCATTTGGTTCTATTGCGAACATTCAGAACGCTTCACAGGACGAGCTGCAACGCGTGGTGGGCAAGCGCCAGGCAGAGCGCATTTACCGGTACTTTCATCCGGATACTTAATCTTCCCTCTGGCGCTGCCTGTTTTGCTGCCAGAAAGTCCAGCTATACTTCCCCGGTGTGTAGTTGTACAGATAAAAACACACGCCCAAGAGGCAGAGATTTTTCGCAAAATTGCTTCGCTGCAGTACAGTCCATAACCAGGAACTCTCCGGGGTCACGAACGAGGGCGTGACCAGGAGTGCCGGCAGATGCACCGCAGCGGTCACCACGATCAGGAAAGCGCCCAGGAGAACGGCCGCCTTTCGTAATTGATATCCAATCAAGACCATCGCTCCCCCGGAAATCAAAATGATTCCGCAAACTATGGAAACCAGACGTTTTGCCGGTACCCATAGCGGCATTAAGCGCTGGAGCAGGTCGTCGGCAAAGAGATGTTCAGCACCAACGCCAAGAAAAATCAGGCTAAAGAACAACCGAAACAGCAAATCGCTCCGATCAGGCGTCAGCCATTGCGAAAATCGCTCCATCATTGTCGATGCCATTGCGGCAATTGATGATACAAAATCCAGTGGTATAATCGGCGGGGCAGCAGGCGGCGGAACAGGATGAAGAACCACGCATCGGGCGTCGCCGGCACCCGTAGCGGTGGCTTACGAGCTCGAATAACGCGATAGATCACCCGAGCCACTGAGTGCGGCGTTGCTAGTGCTCGCTCCATCAGGCGATCGATAAATCGCTGCATTGCCTGATATTCCCATCGGTATGGCTGCTGGGCTTTCTGCTTTGCTTTTTGGGGCAATAGCACCTTGCGAAAAGCTTCGGAGCGTACAAAGCCAGGTTGTACCAGCGTGACAAAAATGTTCCACGGACGCACCTCATACCACAAAGCCTCGCTGGCGCCCTCCAGTGCAAATTTCGATGCACTGTAAGGAGACATTGTCGGCATCGCCATCATTCCTCCGACCGAGGACACATTGATAATCTTGCCTGATCGCTGCGATCGCATCAAAGGAAGCACTGCTCGAATCAAGTTCATCGGACCAAAATAATTTACCGCAAACTGCTGATACTCTTCTTCCGGCGACATATCTTCCACCACTGCCCGATACGAAATAGCCGCATTGTTGACCAGCACATCGATGCGTCCAAAGCGCTGATGGATTGTTCTTATTACCTCGGTATGCGTATCAAATTGATCAACATCCAGAGAATAGCAGGCAACCTGCGGTGTCGTCCGGAACAACTCAACCATCCTTGGAAACGAAGCCTGCCGCGTCGTTGCCACCACCTGATACCGTCTGGTTTCTGCTAACAACCGGACCAATGCTGCGCCAATGCCTGAGCTGGCGCCTGTTACCACCACAACAGGCTGCATCTCATCCTTCCTGCTCAACAAACAATGAATTTACGAAACTTTCGTAATTTGCTCAACAAACAGGAGGCGGCAGCACAGCGGCAGGAAAAGAGCGGAACGGAACATTTAGATAGAAGCGAAAAATGACACGAGAAAACATCTGGCGTGCAATCATCACCGTTGCCGCAGCATTTGCTTTCCTTTCCCGTCCGCTGTACGGGACTACGCTGGAACCTCACCTGTTTTCGAAAAATACTGCTCTGCCCTCTGCATATATCACTGCTCTGACAACCGATCACGATGGACGAATCTTAATCGGAACTATTCGGGGTCTGGCACGATACGACGGCTACGAAATTCAGACCTTTACTGTACGGGATGGATTGGCTTCCAATGAAATTTCAGCTTTGTTAGTCGACAGCCGAAACCGGGTATGGATTGGACATAGCAATGGAAAGCTCACTTTGTGGGAGAATGATGCTTTTCAAATCATTCCGCTACCAAATACGCCCAATACTCCCGTTGTTGCCCTTTATGAAGACAGTCACAACCAACTATGGATTGGTACCCTTGGAAACGGCGTTTTTATCCTGGGAGATCTGGGAGCACAAATTTCACATCTTACCAACAAAAACGGGCTACCAGGCAATGCGGTATTTGCGGTTCTGGAAGATAGCCGGCAACGAATCTGGATCGGGACAGAAAATGGACTGACCATCATTCCATCAGCATCTGATCTGTCTACTTCTACCCAATGGGAATATTTAGACCATACCAAAGGTTTGCCAGACAACTGGGTTCGATGCCTGGCAGAAGACAATCAGGGACGGATCTGGATCGGAACCCGTAATGGTGGTATTGCCAGCTATTCTGAAGCCCGTAAACTGCGTGGTAAATCTCCCTGGCAGTATTTCTCCCGTAAGCAAGGATATCGAATTGCTTCATTCATTACTCGCCTTTTGTTCGACCCTTCTGGCACACTCTGGATCGGCACTTACGGTGGCGGTGTCGCCCAGCTTCGCGGTGGGCAATACCTGTACCGATATGGCAAAAATGAAGGCATTCCCAACCCGGATGTCTTAGCGCTAACTCAGGATCGGGAAGGACAGATCTGGATTGGCACATTCGGCGGTGGCATCGTACTTTTTCGACCTGCTATCATGACGCGATACACTACCAAAAACCGCCTGCCCAGTAACAACGTATTAGCAGTCATTGACGACCACCAGCGATTCCTCTGGATTGCGACAGACAACGGGTTAGCCCAGATTCGGTATCCATCACTCCCGGGACGTCCCCTGAATGTTACTGTATACTCCCTGAAGGATACCACTGCCGATCTCATTACCACACTGCTGCAAGACTCTTCTAAGCAATGCTGGGGTATTTCTGCTCGTGGAAAAGTTTATATGCTGCGGCGCTCTGGGATCCATTTTCGATTTCAGGCAGCCATTGCACAACTGCAAGCGGCAGCCATAGATCCCCAGGGCAATTTCTGGCTCTTAGACCGTACCAACAAACTGCTGGTATATTCTCCGTCCGGGCAACGCCAACGATGGCACATTATTCCCGAGAGTGCTGGAACGGTTCGTGGACTCTCGCTGGATCCCTATTATGGCGTATTAATCCTTACTGACAAGGCAGTGCTCCAGTTGAACAATCATCAGTTTCACCGTTTCCCGTTTGACCTTACAACTCTTTATCCAACTGTATTAGCGGTAGATCCCACCCATACGATCTGGATTGGCACGAACGGTCAGGGCATATTGCAAATTTCCCCCGAGAATCAACTCCGTCGTCTGGAAAATTCAGCGCAATTCGTTTCTGATGTGATCACTGCCCTGTTTGTCGATACCCGAAGCCAGAATCTCTGGATTGGAACCAACCAGGGCTTTGCCCGATTTTCGTTCGCTAATCGCCAATTTTATCCGTATGGTCCAAATGAAGGATTTCCAGCAATTGAAATTAACACCGGTGCTATTAGCCGGGATCGTTATGGAAATATCTGGATGGGCAGTGTAGACGGAGCGTATTCGTATCGTCTCACCGAAGCAGAATCCAAGACTTTTGTTCCCGACATTGTTATTAAGCGTGTCAAGATTATGGCGCTGGACAGCACGATCTCCAGCGGCAGTACCATTCCATACGACTATAATTACCTCCTCTTTGAATATGCTGGCATTAGTTTGCATAACCCTAAAGCAATCCGCTACTCTTATATGCTGGCAGGATTTGACACAGCCTGGAGCGCTCCTACCGCAAAACGCTCGGTTCTCTACTCGCAACTACCGCCAGGTACCTACATCTTCAAGGTTCGAGCAGGCTATCTGTATGGAGAGTGGTCAAAACATCCCGCAACGTTTGAGTTCACCATTGCACCTCCCTGGTGGCAAACTCACTGGTTCTATCTTGGCATCGCTCTGTTGCTAACACTGCTCACCAGCGGTATTCTGTGGTATCGCAACTACCGGGTTGCGCAACTCAATCAATGGTTAGAAAAAGAAGTAGCACGCCGAACTGCTGCGTTAGTTGCAAAAACGCAGGAGTTAGAACTGGTCATTCAGGAATTAGAGCAGGCAAAGCAGCGGGCGGAAGCAGCAAATGAAGCGAAAATGAATTTTTTAGCCAAAGTAACCCACGAACTGCGCACCCCTCTGAATATTATTCTGGGTTTTACCCGCCGCCTGCTTCGCAAACATCAAATTACATCCCCCGAGGTCCTGAAAGCATTAGATGCTATCTACCGCAATGCAGAAACCCTATTAGCACATATCAATTCCATTCTGCAATATGCCCGGATGGAAACACAAAAAACAGAAAGCCTCATTACCAAAGTTGACTTGTCCAATCTCCTCCCGCGATTAGTCGAAGAGTTCCGCCCTATCCTCCACAAAGGAGTACAACTGCAATTACAGATTCATACTCAGGATTTGACTGTTTACGGCAATGCTCAAATGATCGATCAAATCCTGAAAAATCTCTTAAGCAATGCAATTCGTTTTACGGACCAGGGCGCCATTACGATCCGGGTATCGAACACTACCGAACACGGACTCCCTTATCTGGCAATTGACGTCCAGGATACCGGACGTGGCATCGCCAAGGATGATCAACCCTCTATTTTTGAGCCTTTTCATCAGGGCAAAACGGCTGATTCCGCCTCCACCTTCGGTGGCATCGGACTGGGGTTAGCCATTGCAAAACAATTTGCTACAGAAATGCACGGGGACCTTCGTCTGCTCTCTTCGGAATTAGGCAAAGGGAGCACGTTTCGCCTCCTGTTGCCACAAAAGCTTGTATGGAAAGAGAAAATTTTAACAACAGTGGAGAAAGTAGAAAATGTTGCCTAATACTTCGCAGCCCTCAAAATCTTCTGAATTTTCCCATATCCACCTGTTGATCATCGAAGATTTGCCGGACAATATGGAGCTTCTTAAGCTGGACTTACAGGATCAACTGCCCGGTGTAAAGATAACCGAAGCCAGTGACGGGGTTGAGGCACTGGAAAAACTTCGCGCTCAGGATTTTTCCGTTGTTATCTGCGACGTGCTCTTACCTCGAATGGATGGGTTTGAAGTTCTGCGGCAGACCCGCCAGATTCCTCACCGGGATACTCTTCCTTTTCTCTTCCTCTCGGCTCTGAATCAGGAGGAAGCAATCAAGAAAGGCTTAGCCCTGGGAGCCGTTGATTATGTCACCAAGCCGTACGACGAAGAAATTCTTGCCTACAAAGTTCGGAATTTAGCTCAGTTGAAATTTTTGCAGGATGAACTCCGGCGCACCCAGGAAGAATTAGAACGCGCAAATCGCTTCTTAGCGGAATTGAATGATGAGAAAAATCAGATGCTTCGCCTGCTCTCGCACGATCTTCGCTCCCCGCTGAGCGGAATTCGTGGATTAGCCAGAATTCTTCAAACAGACGAAAGCGGGAATCCAGAAACGGTCAGAGAATTTGCCCAGCTCATTGAAAATTCCATCACTAACATTCTACCCATTGTCGATGAACTCACTTTTATGTCGCACTTTAGTGCTGGTCAGTTGATGAAAAAGCAATGTGACCTGGAGCAATTGCTCCAGAACGTATTAAACTTGCTCGACCCGCTTATTAGCAAAAAGAATATTCAACTCAGCACGAAGTTCGATTCTCTCTCCCTCTATGCTGATTGCGCAAAGCTATTGCAAATGCTTCACAGCCTGATACTTCCAATTGTAGAAAATGCCCACCCTCAAAGCACGCTGCGAATCACCACTCGAGCATCTTCTTTCTCCACCGTATTGCTGCACATTGAAAATGACAATACTGCCATTTCAGATGCAACAATTACAAAACTTCAGGGAGGGAAGGAAAACAACGCCCGATCTCTGTCTCCTCTGGAAATGAGCTTTCGCTTAGCCCGGCTCATTACTCAACTCCATCAGGGGTCTCTGGAAATTGAAAAATCCGGCAAGAATGTAATCATTCAACTCTCGCTTCCTGCCAACGTTACCAACGAGTCGTAACCTGTACTGTCAACCACTGCGTATCCTGCCAGCACGCGAATTGCTTTGTGCGGTTTCCGCATTGTGGCATTTTCGAAAGACGGTACTTCCATCGGATCTCTATCCCGAGCTGAGCCAGTGTCGCCCACCGCGCCACTCCAACCACGTCGATACCATACTGCGTAAGATGGGCAAGATTCCACTGCGCCTGTACTCCCGGCTCCCAGATCCAGAGCTCCGCGTTAGAAAGAGCATAGCTACAGACCTGAACAACGAACTGTATATCCTGAAGGGAATGGAGCATAAAGCGTCCCGTATTGACCAGTGCTATTCCATAACCGGTCGGCTGATTGGAAAGCTGGTGCTCGAATGAAGCAATAAATTGTATTCGCGACAAAAGTGCTGTGCGACGATCCAGGTCTGCCCGGAGTTGCAAAACAGCCTGCAGATTGTACTGCGGAACAATTGTAAAGGCTGTTGACTGCCGTCGATCCGTAACTTTCCGCTGTCCCCGCAGCTCGATCCACACGGGATAGCGCCTCCGCTGCTGCCGCCAGCCCATCCGTACTTCCACACCAGCAGTCCGATAAAAATGGTCCCTTCGTGGCTGAAGGGATTGAAACAAGTCACTATAGAAGTACCAGAGACCGTTTCGTAGCCGCATCTGGATCCCGGTATACACTCCTATTTCGTTTCCCGGTGGCGTCCATTGACCAAAATTTGTTCCCCACGGAGATCGATATCCCGGTGAAAAGTAGCGGGCAGCTATTGCTAAACGCAGGCGGCTTGAGAATCGTTGTTGATACCCTACTCGAACCCCTTGCTGTCCCCGTGGTAACAGTGTCAGTTCGCCTCCAATAGTCGCAGTAGTACTCCGCCACTGCGCAAATACAGTGGTTGCCAGCCACTGTTGATACGGGGGACTATACCGGGACCGGGAACGGATGGGACGATCATAGGCAAAGTATCCTATTGCCGTGCCAACACGCCAGGCAGGATCTCGTAATTCCACCCCTACGCCTGCAACGTACTCCTGAAAACTATGCCGTCCCCGGATCTCACTCTGCGTCCGGAAGGTTTCACCAACATTGATTGAGGTAATCATTCCAAGACTATCAACGCTTCCACTTCGGTTTCGATATGATCCCCATCCCAGAAGATGGAGCTGCACGCTTGAATCCAGGCGGGTGAAATACTCCGCAGCAACCCCACGAAACCGCATACCGGCAAACGTAGAACGAAATGGGTAGATGCTAACAGCAAAGCGTACGACAGGGCTAATGACATCAGCGCTTTTCCAATTTCCCAAACCGTACCATAGCAAATTTCCCAAGCCAAGCCGTACGCCAAAATCCCCCGCGATGACCTTCCACTGCTCCCGAACTTTCCAGAAAGCCCCTTGCAGCGTTGCATACCGCAGTGGCTCGCCCGGATCCTTGGCAAACTGGAGAAATCCCTGCCATCCCCTGATAGTCCCTGTCATTCGATGGAGAAAGGTTGTGTAATCACCCTGAAACGTGCCACGATGAATGGGAGATCCCGGAGGAAAACTGGCGCCCCACCGCAGGCGATAGAAAAAACGCCGGGATGGCGGTTGTGGCTCCAACACAAAGAGTTGTTGAAACAGTTCGCACTGCCAGGGAGCCAAAAAGAACCGGCAGAGATCATCCATACTGCTGATATGTCCCGCTTCTACCTCCTGCACAATCTGCCGGGCAAGCACCGGGGAAATCCACGGTAAAAACAACAAATCCTCTTCCGTAGCTTCGTAAAGATTAATCGGGTTGCGGGTGCGCGACACGAATTCCTCAATCCATTCAGCAAATCCCGGATCTGTCAGCATTCCGTAATCCTGCACCAGCGGTAAATACTGGGCAATACACGTTATGGGGAACACCAGTGTAACCCAGAATCTTACTGTGCCCATACGTATTCAACAGCAACTTCTACAACTATCCCTAAGATCGGTTGATAACTGACTACCATTTCTGCTATCGCGCTACCCGCTGGTACTGCAATACTGAATTCTGCTGTCGCAGGAAAAAGCTGGTATCCGATGCGGAACGGTACGCCGATAGCTGCTGTTTCAAACAATCCATACGCTGAAGGTGCTGCAAAGCTCCGAAGCAGGAGTCCCACCTCCATTGAAGCCTCAGGCTGATGCCAGCGCAAACTTGTCGTTGCCTCATACATCGCCATAGAAGCGGGAGCACGGTGGAAATGTGGAAAATTCTGGACTGTGGCTGCCAGCGACCAGATGGTATCGATAACAAACAAAACAGCAGTCGACCAGCTTCCATCCAGCCAGGTGCGAAGCGATCCAAACCGTTGATACCGAACTGCTAACCGTCCTCCGATGAAAAAGGAGGGCAGTCCTGCATATCCAACGGATAGTGCTGTCTGGAGATCTGTGAATTTTGCTCCTCCGGTACCGTGAACAATAATGCTCATCGGCAATCCTTCCAGCAGAGCAGGCAGCAATATCCCAGCCGTTAGCCGATTTAATGCTGACAATCCAAACCGGGATGGCTGGACTGCAAAAAAAGCCCGGCGCTGTCCGGCGATCGTATCCCGGAAATGCGCCAGCGCAGCAGGATTACGATTCATAACCCGAAACCAGGACAACAACGTCCCACAATACGGTGACACCAGAGGAAATTGCTGTTGCGGAAAAGGTTGCGCCCTCCCTTTCACGCCGCTACTGAGAGCTATCAAAAACACAATCCCCAGAGCGGGAAGTCGTACATTGCCTTTCAAGCAGGTATGTGCCATTAAGTAAGTGATGCCTTTATGCGACAGCGTTCAACTTTCCTACTGGTCCTCACACTGGCTGTGCTGGTGTCATGGCATTCAGCCGCTCAAGAAATTGAAGCGACAGTCACACTCAACACGGAATTATTACCACCCGAAGAAGCTTTTAACTTAGAAACCTTTCGATCCGATCTGGAATACTATATTAACAATTCCCAATTTACTGACCAAGAGTGGGCAGGAGCAAAGATTCCCGTCACTATTATGGTATATTTCACCAGTGGTAGTGATGGTCGGTACACCGCCCGCTTATCCATCGCAGCCGATCGTTATCTCGGCGGTAGTCTGGAACACCGATCGCCGCTCTGTCGAATCGTTGATCCTCAATGGCATTTTTTCTACCGACCTAATACGGTGTTAACCTACCAGCCAAATCGTTTCGATCCTTTAAGCTCGCTAATCGACTTCTATATGCTGCTGGTCATTGGAATGGATGGAGATAGCTATGCAGAACTGGGCGGCAGTGCCGCCTACCGGGCAGCTTATCGCATCTGGGAACTGGGAAACGCAGCGCAATATCCGGGATTTGAACGCTCGACAGAGCCCGGAGAATACAGCAAATACCAGATTATTGCCGAGTTGACCTCTGCTGAATTTGAAGATCTTCGCCGCCTGATTTTCCAGTACTACGCCGATGGACTTGATACTCTGGCGGCCGATCCCGCTACAGCCCAGCAGGTGGTGGATGCTATCCTGTCAGAAATGGTGCGCTGGAAGCATCGCCTTGGTAAACCCAGTGTTTTGCTCCGGCTCTTTTTTGATACCAAAGTCAACGAGCTGATCGATCTCTTTCGCACCTATGAAAAGCGTCGAGAAGTTGTCCAGAAACTGCAGTACTTAGATCCCGGACACAGCCTCGATTATCAACAACTCCTTCGCTAATCTCCATCTCGAAGTATGAATATCGACCAGACCCAACACGTCCGCTGGATGTCTATTGCCTTAGAAGAAGCCCGTTCAGCCGCAGCAGAAGGGGAAATTCCGGTAGGATGTGTTATTGTACACAATGACACTATTATTGCCCGGGAACACAATCGAGTAGAACAGCGGCAGGACCCAACCGCTCACGCCGAGCTTCTGGCAATTCAACAGGCAGCACGCGTGCTCCGCTCCCGCCGACTGACCGATTGTACGCTCTATGTCACCTTAGAACCGTGTCCAATGTGCGCTGGAGCGATCGTTCTTGCCCGAATTCCCGTGGTTGTTTTCGCCACCCCCGATCCAAAAGCCGGCGCAGTAGCTTCTCTGTACGCTCTTTTGAATGATCCCCGCCTCAATCACCGATGCACGGTTGTGAGCGGCATTGCCCAGGACGAAGCTGCCAGCCTTCTGAAGTCCTTTTTCCAGAAAATTCGACAGGATAAAAAAAGCGGTTCGAGGAAAGAGGGCGAGAACCTCGAACCGCCGGGGTGAAGAATGGGGTTGGTTAGCTAACTGCTATGACGCACGTTATGTTAAGTTATTGCTGATAAAATTTTCAATACCAATGGCAGGAACGCTCTACATTGTGCCGGTACCCATTGGTAACCTGGGAGATATTACGCAACGTGCGCTTTCGGTTTTGGCACAGGTCGATATCATTGCCTGTGAAGATACTCGAACGACCCGGCAACTGCTCAAACTTTTGAACATCCCGCCCCGGCAATGCATCAGCTACCACGAGCACAATGAAAAGCAGCGCGCACCTCTGCTGATCCAGCAGCTTTTACAGAACCTCGACGTTGCCTTAGTCAGTGATGCTGGAACTCCGATTCTTTCTGACCCCGGATATGTTCTGGTTACCCAAGCCATTGAGCACAACATTTCCGTTGTTCCTTTACCCGGTCCTACGGCTTTCGTGCCAGCCTTAATTGCCAGTGGACTTCCTCCTGTCCCTTTCGTTTTCGTTGGATTTCCGCCGCACAAGAAGCGTCGAAAAAAATTTCTCCAGCACATGCTCTCTTTTCCGGCAACAGTCGTCTGCTATGAATCCCCCCATCGTCTCCTCAAACTCCTTGCAGAACTGGAACACCTGGGTGCTGGCAATCGGCGCGCCTGCATCGCCCGAGAACTGACAAAGTACCACGAAGAATTTCTTCGGGGATCTGTGCGTGAGTTACATCTGCTCCTTCAGCAACGCTCGACTATCAAAGGGGAAGTTGTTGTTGTGTTAGAAGGAGCATCCAAAACAGCGACTGGCGAAGCTGATGCACCGTAAATTGGCGCTATTACCATCGGTTCCATCGAGGCTTGAGCATAAACATCTGCCGCCATTGAGTGGGCACTTTGCCTGTGGAAAGATTGCATTTATTGGCTATTGCGCAGAAACTTCTTATATTTACAATGTTTTAACGTGGGACGCTTTTCAAAAGAGGGCTTGTTCAACTAAAAAAGAGGTATGGAACAATGAAAGTTGCACACGGGCTATTCATTGTCCTCCTGAGCGCTGTTGTTGTCGGAACATTTGGATGCGAAGGATTTACAACCAGTGAACCTACTCAAATTCTGCTACCGGGACCTCCGCAAAATCTCCGCGCAACAGCTTTAGACACGAGCACGATCAAATTCAAATGGGAAGTCTCCGAAGATGTCAACGTCGTTAAGCATTATGCTTACATTCTCAAGGACTCCAAATTCCGAACCATTGATTCTGGAACCTTCGATCCCAATCAAACAGAATACGTCAAAAGCGACCTGAAGCTTGGAGAAGTTTACACTCTGACAACTTACAGTGTTTCCGATGACACTACAGGACCAAAGGTAAAACTGGGATGGTCACCGGCTTTTGTTTTCAAAGACATCGAGGGTGAACCGATCCGCCTTACGCCGGAGCGTCCCGGGTTGATGTTCTACAATGAGTTACTGGGTACTCCTGCCATTCTGGATACTAACGGGAAGTTGAATTGGGACATCGTTATTGACTTTACAGACGATTCAACATTCAAAGTTTTCCTGCGTTCACCGACCACCTATCCACCGTACGCCAAGGACTCTGCTCTTAGAGAACAACTTCGGTCTGCATCATTTGCCGAGGATGTGATTACAGGAGTGGCCAGTGTGGACGAGATATACAGTACGAAAGCGCTCAACAATCCCATTTTCACCGGGAAAGCCCAGGAGCTGACCAAATACAGCTCCAATGTCGGCTTTATTGTCAAGGTTGTTTCGAAGAAAGGAAATCAAACTGTCGAACATTATGCCAAAATTCTGTTCAAGAGCGCGAACGGCTCCATCGTGCAGGGAAGTGGTGAGAATCGATACGTCGAGTGTGAAGTTTCCTACCAGCCAGTTCCCGGGCTTCCCTATGCTGGGACGAAAAAGCTCAATGACCCATCCCCGAATCCATAAAGTTTCGGTCTGACCCCAGAAAAATCAAGGGCAAAGGCGCAGGAAATCCTGCGCCTTTTCTTTTTCTGCACCAGACCCTCCGCCTATGCGTCTCTGCTCTTTCTGAAGAATGTCTCACTGAGCCAGAGCAATATTCAAAATGGGATGGTTTCGGAAGCTCAAAGAAAAGGTTACGCAGGCGACCGACACGGTGAAAGAGGCAGTCCGATTCGACCGCTTAAAACAGGGATTGGCAAAAACTCGATCTTCTCTGATCGGCACACTGGAAAATCTGCTGCGCCCAGGACGTCGGATCGATCCTGAGCTATTCGAAGAATTAGAGGCTACGCTGATCACTGCCGATATTGGGGTCAATCTCACAATGGAAATCTTAGAGCAGGTTGAAGCCGAAGCAAAGCGACAAAAGCTGGAGGATGCTTCTCAACTGCTCTCGTTACTCCATCAGGAAATTCTTCACACTTTCACGCAAGTGCTCCAGGATCATACTCCTCTCACCCAGCGCATTACCACCGGAGAAAAACCCTATGTCATCCTGGTTGTTGGCGTCAATGGCGTTGGGAAAACCACCACAATTGGCAAGCTCGCCTATCAACTGAAGCAAATGGGGATGGAAGTGCTCATCGGGGCAGCCGATACATTCCGGGCGGCTGCCAATGAACAACTGGAAATCTGGGCACGTCGGGCAGGGGTGGACATCATTCAGCAAAAGCAAGGGGCAGATCCCGCTGCTGTTGCTTTCGACACTCTTCAGGCAGCCCAGCACCGCCAAGCGGACGTTGTCCTCATCGACACTGCCGGGCGACTTCATAACAAAGAAGGACTAATGCGGGAATTATCCAAAATTTCGCGGGTCTTGAAAAAACTAAAACCCTCAGCTCCGGATGATGTGCTGCTGGTGCTGGACGCTACCATTGGCCAAAATGCGCTTCAACAGGCACGTACTTTCCAGCAATTTGTTCCTCTCACCGGGGTTATACTGACCAAATTAGATGGAACCGCTAAAGGCGGCATCGTAGTTGCCGTTACGCACGAATTGCAACTTCCGGTTGAGTATGTTGGCGTTGGCGAAGGATTGGAAGATCTTCAGCCTTTCGATCCAGAAGCATTTGTAGAAGCACTCTTTGCGGAAACCGCAGCATCCCCAGCTTCATCTTCGCCAGCAACTGCGACACCTTAGGCATTGGGAAACCCGTGCTGCCGCACCCAGCGTCGGAGCCGCGGAGCGATCCAGAGCGTTACCAGAGCACACCCTATGCCAGCCAGCACATCAACGACGTAATGATACCGCAAATAGACGGTTGCCACTATTAAGCTACTTCCAACGACAAGGAAAAAGTACCGC
This sequence comes from Candidatus Kapaibacterium sp., assembly GCA_026996895.1. Lineage (GTDB taxonomy): Bacteria > Bacteroidota > Ignavibacteria > Kapaibacteriales > WFXC01 > WFXC01. The sequence goes on along the minus strand of JALWJX010000002.1, from coordinate 39,682 downwards.
AGATATGATCGATAGCGGAATGCCAGAACAATATTCATTAGCGTCATCATCGTATGTCCGCTGGGCATACAATCTCGATTAACAACCGCTGCTGGATTTGGCGTACCTGCCGGAATATTGCCTCCGGCATTGACAAACTCCCGCAATGCGCTGGTCAACCACACACCCGGTAGCTCTTGATCGAGCAATCCGAAATCGTGCAGCGTAAAGCGCGGACCAATGGCTGGCATAAAAAAGTACAGCAGATACGACACGTAAAATCCAAACACAATGGTATAGGTAAATTCCTGCAAGGTTGCTTCTCGTTTTCGGAGTGCCAGCTCGATGCCGTGAAGAATGGGCAAAAAGAAAAATGACATATAAGCCCATTGCAAATATTCTGTCAACAGAGGATGGGCAAACTGTGCAAGCCAGTGCGTTGGATGGACGCCAAACAGGGCAAAATCCCACTGGATTAAAACATCATCGTACAAGCCGGGATTTACCAGTGGCACATAATAATGCACCTGGCGATAAATCAGGTAGATAATCGTAACCACATAGAACTGGTGAAACAGACGAAAAATCCTTCCCCCGTGCAGATAATCTGCTGCCGCAATTGCTAAAATTGCAATGCTGACCGCTGCATTAAACAGCAGCAATTGAGCAGCATTCGGCAAATCGAAATAAAAGCACAAAGCAAAAACAGAATACACCGCCAGAATGGCAATGGTACACAGGTCTGTCATTGTCAATGCTTCCCGCAGATTAAAGGCAACGAACGGCTCCTTAACGCTCGAAAAGTTGCTGTAAGCCGGTAAGGATTTGGTGGTAGTCTTCCGGAGAAAGCTGCTCAGGACGCTTTGCCAGAAACGGATGAAGTTGTGGGGGCCACTCTGCCATCCGCTGCCGAAGCGATTGCCCATAGTGTTGCCGTACGTAATACTCCAGTGCATTGAGCAGTTTTTTTCGACGATACTGGAACACCTGACGTACCAGCGGCTGAATACGCTCATAGGGCTGCTCCTGCTGTTGAAATCGAAACAAAACAACCGATGACGAAACTTTTGGCGGCGGCGTAAAAGCAGAAGGAGGAACGTGTAAAAGGATCCTGACTTTCGCATAACTCTGTGCTGCTATGCTCAACACTCCATACTGCTTTGATCCCACAGATGCAACGATGCGCTCAGCAACTTCCCGCTGCACCATAACGACCGCCTGAGAAATTCTCCGGGATTGCTGGAACATCCAGAACAGAATTTCGCTGGACAGATAGTATGGCAAATTTCCGACCAGCTTCCACTGAGTGTCTGTCGCTCCCAGCTGCGCAAGCTCAACGCTCAAAATATCCTGCTGAAGCAACCGCCGATCTGGAGTGTCGAAGTGGAAGTGTTGTCGCAGGAACTGCACACTTTCCGGATCAATTTCAACAGCGACGAACACTCGTGGCTGAGCCTGCATCAGGAATTGGGTCAACACGCCGGTGCCGGGACCAATTTCCAGCACCATATCTTCTGAAGTCACATCAGCAAATGCAACGATCCTGCGTGCTATGCGTAGATCCCGCAAGAAATGCTGTCCCCATCGCTTTTTCGGCTTGACCTTCCTTTCGCCGATGGCCACCTCTTCGCTCCTTATTGGCGATGATAATACCGCTGAAAAGCTTGATGCAGCCGGTGATAAATCTCCTCTAAGGACTGCGAAACAACCTTCGTGTCTGCCAGGACGGGCATAAAGTTGGTATCCCCACTCCATCTTGGGACAATGTGAAAATGAACGTGATCGGGCAACCCTGCCCCTGCAACACGCCCTAAATTAGCGCCAACATTCAACCCATCTGGATGAAATTCTTCCTTCAAAACTGCAATAGCATCCCGTAACAGCGTACACAGCGACTGGTAGGCGTCCAGATTTAAATGCTCCAGCGCTGCAACGTGTTCATACGGTGCAACCATAATGTGCCCCCCGTTATACGGGTAAAGATTCAGAATGACAAAAGCTCCTTCTCCACGGTACACCACATATCGTTGTGCATCCTGTTCCGGATGGTGGGCAGCAGCGCAGAGGAAACACCCCTTTTCATCATCAGCAGTTGGCTCCTCGAAACTTTTCAGGTATTGCGATCGCCACGGCGCCCATAATCGCTGCATACTCCGCACTCTCCTTCTCTTTGCAAAACCGGGTTAAAAACGAAAAAAGCCCATTCTTAATGGGCTTTTTTCACAAAACGGCAAAAAAGTTTAGCTTGTTACAACGCCCATCGAATATCAACACCTGCCTGAAAAGCGTTGACCCGCCAGTTTTCCGCTGTCGTTACCCTTGTCAATCCCGCATCAAACCAGATACCCGGGACGACCAGCGCAGGAGCAAATAAAAACTTGCGCAAATTCAATTCAAAGAACAGCCCTGCTTTAATTCCAAAGCGGAACGAAGATCGATTGGGAATATCTCCATCCACAAATACCATTACCTGTGCATTATCTTCATAGCGAAGAACAGCATCCGTCCTCTTTGTCGTATCAAATTGAGCATTACTCGGAGCAACAATTTCATAGGTCTGCTTTGCCCGTCCAACCAACACAAAATTTGCGGTCACACCAGCCGCAATACCCAGAGGAACGTCCCGACTAATCATAATTTTATACAACGCGTCAAAGCTCAGCAGAGAGTAATCGATTTGTGCTCGATGCTCTGTAGTAACATCGACAATTTCAACACGATTGGTATCAATCACTGGCAACGTCGCAGTGCCTTCTTCTCGCACAGCAAACGAAACAGGACGGGAATCGTAAGCCAGCCGCAAAAGAATCGATGACGTTGCTTCCGAAGGGTTCCCTAAGAGATATTCAAACGACCCACCAATAAAAAATCCGGTAGCACTGGCAGCTTCAAAAACTGGACAAACCGGATCTCCTTTGAAGGATCGGAAGCCTCCCGAATGAAAATCTTGATTAAATCCCCCAATGGGACCAACATAGATTCTGGGCGGTGCTGCCGCCGGTGCCAGTGGGGTTGCTGCACCTCCTTGAGCGTAACTTTCCCCAACACCAACAACCAGCGCAATTGCCAGCAGGCTACTGAAAAACCGCAATCCATGTTTCATTGAGCTCTTCCCTTTTACCCAACCTATTTTCAACAAAATTCAATTTACAAAATTCTCCGGAATCAACCAATAACTTTGCTTTGAGAGCAGCGCTGCGAGTTTTACAGCACAACATTCAGATGCTGGTAGGAACGTCGGCGGGTCCGCTCTTGCGACGTTCGCACCTCCAATATTACCCTGCGAAATCCTATACGCTGGAGCCGCTGTTGAAGCTGCTCGCTGCGAGCTACGATGAGCTGCTGTGTTTTAGTATCTACGGTCCAGAAGTGCAACGTTATCGCTTGCCGAACAACCGTTCCCTCTACTGCCACACTGCCCAGCGTGGCCAAATGCAGCTCAACTGAAAACGACACAGGATTGTCAGGATCACTTTGATCCTGCTGTCGTTCAAAAGTCAAGCGTACTGGCACATGCCATTTTCCGCTCCACAGCACCCCGGTCCATTGTACCGGCAATCCCCGGGTCCAGGCAAGTACGTTATAGGCCATTTCCGCCTGTAGCAATGCTTTTACCCGATCATAGACCGCGTCCGGAACTCTTTGTTCCTCCATTACGGCAACAAGCTCTTGCAAGGAAAGGAGGTGTAATGGTGAAGATGCTGTTTGCTCAGAAAGGACAGGCACGATAGTCTGTGCTGCCTGGAGTAATGTCGATGATTTTCCAGCTTCCTCGTGTTTTCCTCCCTTCACATCCCTGGATCCAGTCATAGACTGAAGTATGGTACGATACTGCAGCAGCCACTGTGTTAATTCCGATAGAGAGAATCGAAGCAGTGGAAGCAACAGACTCACCAATTCCGGCGTCGGCCGAACGCGCAGATATCCTAAAAGCTGGTACAATTCCACCAGCGCTCTGGGTGTCACCTGCTCTCCAGCCGGCAACTGCTGCTGTACATACGCTGCTAACCGAAAGAGTTGCTCCAGATCCTCCTTGAGCACAAAAGGCTGCATCTGCCGGAGATTATCCAGCAAGCGCTGGTACAGAGGCTCTACCGGCAATTCCAGTGCTTCCAGCATCTCCCGCGCACTGAGTGGGGCAGCACTGGTAATACCCGCCACGTGAAGCCAGAGATGTGCCCCCTCCTGCCGTTGTCTCACCTGAAACAACAAATCAACATTCGTTATAGGACGCATCCCCCCAATGTATGCCTTCTTTTTTCCCATTGGAAGCTCTACTTCCGCTAATGAGCCACTTAGAAGCCGTAGAATACGCCCTCGCAGCAACGATGTACCCGAAGACTGTACCAGTCGCTGCTTTCTACCTCTGCCGAGCGACTCTCCAACGGGGTGCTGTCGACTGTGCACCTGTGCAATATGCTGGAGAATATTCATCATATCTCGCTACTGCCGCTTCTCTTTCCTTTTTCGGCACTTCTTTTGTAATTTTGAAATTACGTGTCAAACGAAGGGGTTATGAACCGTGCCTGAGGAAGCTGAACAATCGCAATTAACTCCTGAGCATATCGGCACCTGGCTACGAGCGGAGCGGGAAAGGCGGCATCTCAGTATCAAAACGATAGCGCAAGCCACAAAGATCCGCCCTGCCACGATTGAGGCACTGGAAGCCGGGGAATTCAGCCATTTGCCACTGCCATATATCCGGGCTTCTATTCGCACGATCGCACGGTTTCTTCAAATTCCATCCGAAGAAGTAAATCGGGTACTGGAAACTTACCTACCATCGGAAAGCGTCTCTGCACCCTCCGTCCCAGAATCTTCTCTGGTCGATTCCGCTCCTTCCACCAGATGGATCTGGCTTGTCATTGCTGTGATCTTATCGCTTGGCATTCTCTTTCTCTGGCGACACAATTCGGACAACACTCCAGTAACACCCCCACCCGCATCCCCAACCGGAGAAAATGTTTCATCTACAATTCGCAACGCAGAATCCTCAGAACTCACGATTACCCCACCACCAACTACTAAGCACCGCACTGACACGCTTATTGTTGAAGCAATCACGACCGACTCTGTTTGGGTCAGCCTCCTTTTTGATAACAATCGCCGATGGCAGGAACTTTTACCTCCCCGCAAGAAGCGGGTCTGGGGAGCAAAGCACTGGATTCGCCTCTCCGTTGGGAATGCGGGAGGATTGCAACTCATTGTAAATGGTGATACTCTTGGACGCTTAGGGAAACCAGGCGTCGTGCTGAAAAACATTAAAATCACTCCCCGGGGTATCGATCCCTTTTAAAAAATCGATACCCCCAGAAAGTCACACTACCGCTTTTTCTTTTTATGCCGCATTTTCTTCAGCCGCTTCTTCCGCTTATGGGTTGCCATTTTCTTTCGCTTTCGCTTTCGCCCACAGGGCATCAGATAACTCCCGTTTTTTCAACTTACCGCTTCTTTATTGCGTACGTTCTTGTCCCGCCAGGAACTGCTCCAACTGACCGAGAAACCGCCGCGCTTCAGCAACAATTGTTGAATCAGAAGCGTAACGAATAGCCCGCTTCAGGTATTGTTTCGCTGAATCCAGCTGTCCAATTTGCGCGTGGAGAACAGCAAAATTATACAGGGCAATGCTATGGGTAGAATCAATTTGCAATACCCGCCGCAATTGCGCTACTCCTTCCATTGGCTTTCCTGTTTGCAGAAGTGTATACGCATAATCGGTCCGCACATCAGTATTCAGGGAGTCAAAATGTTCCAGATAATAGGCGTACCAGTGGGCAGCCTGGATATAGTCTCCTGCATCAAAGAGGGCATTAGCATATTCCAGCACCAATGAATCTGCCGAAGGATTGGCTCGAACTGCCTCAGCCAGAATTTCCAGTTTTGCCTGCAATGCGGGGTCGATAGCCACTGTATCCTGGGACGCTTCTTTCGGCTCAGCCGGTTCTGGCAAAGAAGCACGATAAAGAGCAAAACTCAATCCTGCAATACCGACCATCAAACCCAATGACAGTGCCAGCTTAGACCATATCGTATTTTTCATTGCGACTCCGAGTTCCGAAGTTCAGCGACATACTGGCGAAAGCTGCTGGAAGGATGAAATACAGGTACATACGCTGGCGGTGCTTCCTCTGGCTTGCCAGTTTCTGGATGAATGTAGATCCGCGGAGGACGATGCCGGAGAAAAAAGGAGCCAAACCCCTTAATAGTCACCCGCTCTCCTCGAGCGATATGGCGAGCAATAAGCTCCAACCACGCATCTACAACCGTTTTTACTTCCAGTTGTGTAATGCCAGTTGCCTCAGCAATTGCCTTGATAAGGTCGTTCTTTCCCATTCTTGCTGCTCGTTCTTGAAACCACTCTCCAGCACACAAAACGATCAGGTTTGCTACACTATTGCTCAATCTGTGCGTCTTCTTTGATTTATGAATGCTTTTACAAAAACAACCACCAGGGATGTCTGAACACCAGCGGGAACTGCTGTTTGATGAATGTCATCAACTCCTTTGCCCTACCGATCCTTTTTTGACAAATGCTGCCAACTTTGCCGCATGGATATTCCACCGTTTCTCTGATCTTAACTGGGCTGGGTTCTATCTTGCCCGTCCAGATGGATTATGGCTGGGTCCTTTCCAGGGCAAACCGGCTTGTACCTTCATCAATTTTGGCCAGGGGGTCTGCGGTACTGCCGCGGTCCAGCTAAAACCCATCGTTGTACCGGACGTTGAAGCATTTCCCGGCCACATCGCATGCGATCCGGCTTCGCGCTCTGAAGCGGTCTTCCCTTTGATCCAGGACTCAGTGCTCTGGGGAGTTTTTGACCTGGACAGCCCCGTGCATCACCGTTTTGAAACCATTGCATCCCTTCTCCATCAGTTGATGCGTATATTTGTAAATCGAGTAACGATGGACTTACCGTTTGGCATATCGATCGACGCTGTACATCAAAAAGGGAGTTCCAACAGATGAAGCAATGGTTCCTGCGCAGCCTCCTGTGGCTCTTTCCTGCCGTCCTCTGTGCTCAACCGGGATTGATTCCTTACACGCCGAAAGCGAATGGAGCACTGGACAAAGTCTTCCAGACCCTGATCCAACAGGGGATGGAAAATCCCGCGCTCCAGGGGGTACTGACGTTCTCTGGAAATTTCAACTTTCAGAATGCTGAGTTTTCCTTAGCCTTTGATCTGGAAACCGGAAAAGCGCTGGTGTGGATTTATGCCGTTGCTGGAACGATCAATGGTGCTGATTCTCTGGTCTTCTTTCCAATGATCCAGTTGCCTTTTGTCGGATTTACTCCGTTATCGCTCCCCATCCCATCGCTTCCTGCCCCGTTTTCCAACGATGTAGATCCGGAGTGGATGGACACTGACGAAATGGTTCAATACCTTGCCCAGAATGGAGTCTATCAGGCATTTCACCAGGCGTATCCCGATTCCATCCCAGACTTTGTGTGGCTGAGCAAAGTGTTAGTCCCTATCCCGTCTACCCAGTGGACGCTTCAGTGGATCGGGAGCGACCTGGCAACTTCTCTGCTCTGTCGTGTCAATGCGCTGACCGGCAATACGCAATGTGTCGCCATTCCAGTCGGAGTCGATGCCGAAACGTATGAACAAAATCCCATTGCCATTTTCCCGAATCCTGCACACGATGTCTTGCTGATCAAAGCACCGATTCCCACTTCTGCTTCAACCTTCGATTTTCAACTATTCAATGCACTGGGCGAACGGATTCTGAACTTTACACCAGTACCTAACGGTACTCCCGGTGAATTCTTAGCACCGGTTCGCCATCTTCCCCGTGGACTGTACTATCTGGTGCTTCGTTCTGCCAACCAGATCTACCAGTTGCCGGTGATTTTACAATAGCATTTTTTTACGGAACAAAGAAAGGGACGGACAATGTACTCGCACGTCCGGTCGACAGATCCGGAAATTTTCCGTATACTGATGGGCGAATTCCGGCGGCAGCGGGATCACCTGGAGATGATCGCCAGCGAGAATTACGCCTCACCCGCTGTTCTGGAAGCAATGGGTTCTGTGTTAACGAACAAATATGCTGAAGGGTATCCCGGACGCCGCTATTATGGCGGGTGTGAATGGGTCGATCAGGCTGAAGAGCTGGCACAGCAAAGGGCTCAGCAATTGTTTGGTGCCGCCCATGCAAATGTTCAACCGCACAGTGGCTCCTCCGCCAATATGGCAGCTTTCTTTACCTTTTTGAAACCCGGAGACACCATTCTGGGAATGGACTTAGCACACGGTGGACATCTGACGCACGGTGCAAAGGTCAACTTTTCCGGTCAACTCTATCACGCCGTCTCTTACGGTGTGGATCCGCACACAGGTCGCATCGACTACAACCAGGTGGAAGACTTAGCAAAACGACATAAGCCGAAGCTGATCATCGTTGGCGCTTCCGCCTACCCCCGGGATTACGACTACGCAGCATTTCGTTTTATCGCCGATCGGGTTGGCGCCTTCTTAATGGCAGATATTGCCCACCCAGCAGGACTGATAGCCAAAGGGAAACTCAACAATCCGCTCCCTTATTGCGACATCGTGACCAGCACAACGCACAAAACCCTTCGGGGACCCCGCGGCGGCCTCATCCTGCTGGGACAGGATCGAGAGAATCCATTCGGGATTCGGGCACCAAAATCCGGGCGCATCAAAATGCTGAGCGAGGTGGTCGACGCCGTCGTCATGCCGGGACTCCAGGGCGGACCGTTGATGCACGTGATCGCCGCCAAAGCTGTGGCTTTTCACGAAGCCCTCAGCGAGGAATTCGACCAGTATGCAGCGCAGGTCATCCGAAATGCCAAGGCGCTGGCAGCGGCACTCACTGCAAAAGGCTATCAATTGGTTAGCGGTGGAACTGACAACCATCTTCTGCTTATTGATCTCCGCAACAAAGGAATTACGGGCAAGCAAGCCGAACAGGTGCTGGACAGCGTCGGCATCACGTGCAACAAAAATATGGTACCCTTTGACACGCAATCACCGTTTGTGACCAGCGGCATTCGCCTGGGAACGCCAGCGATCACAACGCGTGGTATGACCGAAACGGATATGGAAAAAATTGCTGACCTGATCGACTATACTCTCACCCACATTGATGATACAAAAGCACATCAAGCAGTCCGTGAAGAAGTCGATCGTCTCTGTGCAGCATACCCGCTGTATCCGACGCTGCCCCGCTTCTTAGAGGCAGGATTGCGCATTCTTGCAGAAGAAGGAATTTTGTTTCTGGAAGATCTGGAGAGCTTCCTGGAAAGTGTCCGCGACGAGTTTCGGCTGGCATTCGGCAAGGCAGAATCTTAAAAAGTGCCCGGGGCGGGATTCGAACCCGCACGTCCTTACGGACACTGCACCCTGAATACAGCGCGTCTCCCAGTTCCGCCACCCGGGCATGCGAGATTAAGCAAAAGGTTTTGACGTGCCTCCAGCGGCATTGTTGTTTCACAAATCTTAAGAACAATTCAAGTGCAGTTTCACAAATCAGGAGTTTATCCAATGACAAAGCACGTGTTTCTGGTAGTGTTCTGTGCATTATCCCTTGCATCATATGCGCAAAAAAACAGCGTTGTTGATAAGCAGGAGCTGGAAAAGTTAAAAAAAGAAATGACGACGGTGGAAAAACCATCAGGCGATACGCTGCAATGGAAATTCGGGGGTCTTGTGAGTGCCAATTTTTCGCAAGCTGCTTTTTCTAACTGGGCTGGCGGTGGCCAGGATGCTATTTCACTCAATACCCTGCTTTACCTTTTTGCTCATCATTTCGGCGAACATCACATCTGGGAAAACCATCTTCGCATCGGATACGGATTTCTTACACAAGAGGAAACAGGCTTCCGCAAAACAGATGACAAAATCGAATTTATTTCCAAATATGGACTGGATGCTTTTCGACACTGGTTCTATAGTGGTCTTTTTCGATTCCGGACACAGTTAGCACCAGGCTACAACTATCCAAATGACAGCGATAAAATTTCTGATTTCTTGTCTCCTGCCTACATTACTGCGGCAATCGGAATGAACTTTAAACCGGATTTCCCTCTGGCGCTGTTCCTGTCTCCTTTCACCGGAAAAATAACCATTGTTCAGGATCAACAATTAGCAGATGCTGGTGCCTATGGAGTCGAACCTGCTGCTTACGATAGCAGTGGGAATAAAATTCGGGACGGCAAAAACCTCCGTGGGGAATTCGGTGGTTCATTGCAACTCAATTTCGCCATCGATCTTATGGAAAATGTTCGATACTCTACCGTTCTCAATCTCTTCAGCAATTACCTGCATAATCCGCAAAACATTGATGTCCTGTGGGATAACTTGCTCAGTCTTAAAATCAACAAATACCTGTCTGCTGTCATCAGTGTCAACATTGTATACGACGATGATATCCGCATTGCGGTCGATGAAGACGGCGATGGAACTATCGATGCAACCGGTCCCCGAACGCAAATCAAAGAAGTTCTGAGCTTAGGCTTTAGCTACCAATTCTAAGGAAACGACGGGGAAAGATCCCGGATTGCCGTTGTTATGCCTGTTCAAATCCTGATCGGAGAACAGCATCGTCAACGGAAAAGATTCCAGACTGCCGTGTTCTGTCTTGCTTAACCAATTCTAAGGGTACAAAAGGTGAAGCGTTACGGACAGGAATTACAACGTCAATTTGCACAACAGCTCCCTCTTGGCGGAGAGGGTGGGATTCGAACCCACGGTACCCGTCAAGGGTACAACGGTTTTCGAGACCGCCCCGTTCAACCACTCCGGCACCTCTCCCAAAGCTGTGGAGAAATGACGCAAAATCGTGAAGAATCGTGTCTGGTTCTGCACCGTTTCGGTGCGACTTTCGTCTGTGATTGATCTTTACAGTATCCGCACAATGGGAGCTTGCAATATGCAATCGGCTGAAGGATGGATTGAACTGGGTAATCGTGTATTTTTCCCGGTCTACCCTCGACTTCCCATCGTCATAGACCGAGCACAGGGGTGTATGCTTTATGACGTTGATGGCAAATCCTACCTGGATTTCCTCAGTGGCATTGGGGTCAATGCTCTGGGATATGCTCACCCCCGGCTGATGGAAGCGCTCAAGGAACAAATGGATCGGTTTCTCCATCTTTCCAACTTCTTCTACCAGCCACCGCAAATTCTGTTAGCGCAGCGACTGCTTCAACGGACGGGAATGCAAAAGCTCTTTTTTACCAATTCCGGCAGTGAAGCAATTGAAGCAGCGCTTAAGTTAGCCCGCCGCTGGGGTGCCCAAAATGGGAAAAGTGAAATTCTGGGGTTCATCGGCGGATTTCACGGGCGGACTTACGGACCTTTATCCATTATGCATCAAGCGCGATTCCGGGAACAAATGGGACCCTTTTTACCGGATACCCTTGTTGCTCCATTCAATGATCCCGCCACGTTGCCACAATTCATTACGGAACAAACTGCAGCAGTCGTTTTAGAAATCATCCAGGGCGCCGGGGGTATCGTTGAAGCAACTTCCGATTTTCTTCAGACACTTGCGGAGCTGCACCGGCAACTGGGATTTTTGCTGATTGTCGATGAAATCCAGACAGGATTTGGTCGCACCGGCTCGTGGTTCGCTGTTGATCACACCCCACTACGCCCGGATATGCTGACCCTTGGCAAAGCCATTGGTGGAGGACTCCCTTTAGGCGCTTTGTTGGGAGGACCCAGAGTTGCTGATCTCTGGGATCTCGGACACCACGGTTCTACTTACGGTGGCAATGCCCTTGCCTGTGTCGCCGGGCTTGTTGTGCTGGAAGAACTGGAAAATGGTCTGCTGGAGCATGTCCAGCAAATGGCAACGATTCTGGAAGAGCACTTACAACAACTTCAGCAGCAATTCCCGCATTTGATTCGGGAACTCCGTGGACGGGGACTAATGCGTGGTATCGTCCTCAGCCAGCCAGCCGCTCCTTTCGCACAGGCTGCTGTTTATGAAGGGCTCATCATCAACGCAACAGCTCACACTGTCCTGCGGTTGTTGCCACCCCTGATCATTTCCGAAGAGGAATTAACCACAGGAATTCGCATTCTTGCCCGTCTTTTCGAGCGTATTCAAACAAGCTCCGGGGGCGATGAAGCGGAAGCAGCAGCATAAGAACGCAAACCCCAAGCCGAAAAAACGAAAATTCATCAAAAAACCCACATATCCGGGGGGAACGAAGGCACTGGAGACATTTATCGCGCAAAACCTCCGATATCCTGAAGAAGCGCTGCGGAATGGCATTGAAGGAAATGTTCAGGTGGAATACGAAGTCAATGAGGACGGCAAGGTTATCCGCGCACGGGTTCTACGGGGCATTGGTTATGGCTGCGACGAAGAAGCCTTGCGCCTTGTTCGCCTTCTCCGCTATGAAGGAGTACGCAATCGCCACATCCACGTCACAACTCGTTTTACCCTGGTAATCCGTTTTCGTTTACCCCGGCGAACGCCGGCAGTACGGTATGAATATCGACCAGCATCCGTTTCTTCGGAACAGTCAGGCTCGGTTTTCTCGTACAAGATTTCGGTTTGAACGCTCGGCTTTTTGCTCCAAAAGCTGAGAGAAGTTAAACAAAGTAAAGGAACAACGATGAACGCTGTATTGCTGCACCTGATCTCCAGTCACTTTGTGGTCGTCCTTCCCATTTTCGCACTGGCATTCTTCATTGCAGCCCTGTTCAAACACAAACTGGTTCTGTACCGCATTGGCGCTGGATTGCTGGTCCTGGCAGCCTTACTGGTTATTCCTCAGTATCTGAGCGGCGAATCGGCGGAGGAAGCCGCCGAACACGACGAGATTGCTCACGAATATATGGAAGCCCACGAAGAGCTGGCAACCATTACGCTCTGGCTTTTCGTCGGTTCTGGCATTATCGCTCTATTAGGTCTCTGGCAGGGACGTTCCGAAGATAAAGTACGTCCCTGGCTTATTCTGCTCTTCCTCCTCAGCTTAGCTAATACCATTTCCGTCGGACTCACCGCCCATCAGGGTGGAATGATCCGACACGCTGCACTGCGGGGTGAAACCGCAGTATCAGTCCCATCGTCATCCGATCACGAGCATACCGACGAACACAAGCACGAAGAAGAACACGAACACGATGATTGACCTTTTCTTGCAACCCTATTGTCAGCACATTCAGAAGTTCATTGGGAGTGCTGTGGTGCGCAGCCAGTGCGTCGACTAACTGCTCAATAAGCCTTCAGAAGTCTATTGGAAGCTGCTGTGGAGGATCTTCGTACTGCTGGCGTGGCTGAAGAGATTGGACAGGATGCGATTGAGGAGGCAATATGCTCTGAGTATTGCTATTCCCAGACCGTTTTTCTTGCTGAACTTCCTTTAAGCCCGTGATACGGCGTTGTGCAACTTCCCTGCGTTCGACGGAACGAGATGATAAGCTGGAAATGATTGTCGGAAACTCCGCAGGCGAAAACTCGATCGCACCTTTCGATATCAATTGTTGATTTCCTTCCGGAATCTTGCCGGTGAAACAAGAAGGACTGACTACAAACACAGGAATTCGTTGTTGCAAAGCAAAGGACGCTGCTTGAAAGGTGCCGCTATATCGTCCATTGCTGTCCTTGTGAGCTCCAGACTCCACGACCACCATTGCCTTTGCTAACAAGCTCACGACTCCGTTTCGCCGCATAGCGTTTTGAGCTCTCCAGGGTTCTTGTGGAGCAAATTGTGAGAGTACTAAGACATTCGTCCGATCTTTATCCCAGTATTTTGCCAATGCTCGCTTTCGCGTAAAATTGAGCATTCCCAAACTCAACACCATTGTTGTTGTCCCCCCTGCCTCAAGAGCACCAAGATGGGCCTGAGTATCGACCCCTCTGGCATACCCTGAAATAACGTTCCATCCCTGCCCAGCCAATTCCGCTGCAAAGTTATACGCCATTTGTAAGGCTCCGGATGAAGCGCTACGAGAACCAACAATTGCAACGCTGGGCGCCTGCAGCAATGGTAAGTATCCTTGTGCCCACAGAACAGGAGCACTGCCTCCAAGAAACAGTTGCCGAGGATACCACCGATGTCCTGGGTACACGAAAACGATTCCACGATCATACAGGTATCGATATTCATCATAAAAGGCTTGAATTCGTTCGACTGAAGCTGCTCCATTCTTCACCACTTCCCATACGCTGCGCCACCCCCGTCGATATGACGCACTTTCTATGTGAGATCGCAAATTTTGCCAGGCCTCACAAAAATCCTGTATCCAGACTCGAATAGTCTCCTCACTTTGCAACTTCGGCGGTTTCCACCTTCCCTGTTCCTGGAGCTGTGCTAAGAAATACAAAAACTTTTCTCCGATTCCCTGGATACGCACTATTAAAAACCACGCAAATCCCTCGTCGTTCATCGCTTGGTCCTCGTTTTCGTTATCGTTAGAACAAAGACCTTGGACACCTTTCCCTGCTGCATCAAAACTCGTGTTACTTCACTCAATGTCTCCCCTGACCGGTATAGATCGTCCAGTACCAATACATATTTTCCAGCAAAGCGACGATCAGCCACTACAAACGCTCCTCGCAAGTGTTGTTTTCGACTCTGAGTATCATCGACATCTTTCAGGGGTGGTGTCTTTTTGATCTTCTTCAGATAATCAGTGGCTACGGGAATCTCCACTCTACGACCAACTTCGAGCGCCAACTCTTGAACTGGCTGAAAAGGACGATCGGGATTCGATGGAGGAACTGGAATGATGGCTGATAGATACGCGTATACTTTGACCTGCATACGAATAAAATAAGACACAACCTCTGCAATAGGCGATATCTGGGAAATGTCGTTGTGATACTTAAGCCGATAAAGCCGCTCGCCCAGCGGAGTGCGCTGAGTATCAAGTTTTCCATCAGGTAAACGTCGACTTTGTATGGTGTGAACATCTAACGCCCATCCCCATCGCCAAATTCCCTTCAATCGGTGTACGTGAAACGGTATCACGATTTTTCTCCTGGATCATCAATGTCGCTACATTAGGACGATCCCATCCATCTTGGGCGTACCACACCTTATACACCAACCGATGCTTTCGACTGGTCTCTGTAACCGTCTGTTCGTACCTACAGTCTTTTTTCGGCGAAGCCACACCCCGGCTTCAATAAATCCAGCTAAGTTCGCTCAAGCACCACTATCTACCAAGACAACACAATACGTAACCAAAAGAAGATCGTCTGTCGCTACGCAGCCGCTTCTTTCTCTTGTTGATGCTCTGCAATGAGTTTTTCCTGGAGATCGTGGGGAACAGGTACATACTCGGCAAAGCGGGCGCGGAAGGTTGCCCGTCCCTGCGTCATCGAGCGGAGCGCCGTCGCATACTTATCCAGTTCTGCCAGTGGCATCCGCGCCTTGATGACCTGGTAATGCCCTTCAGTATCAGCCCCCAGAATCAATGCCCGGCGTGCTGGTAGATCCCCCATAATATCCCCAACAAATTCTGAGGGGGCAATAACCTCTACTTCATAGATCGGTTCCAGAATCCGGGGTGTATCCGACAAAAATGCCTGTTTAAACGCCATCATTGCCGCAATCTTGAACGAAATTTCATTCGAATCGACCGGGTGCATACTCCCATCGTAAATGCTGACTCGCACATCCCGGACAGGTGCACCAATCAATGGTCCGTGTTGCATAATCTCCATAATCCCCTTCAAAATTGCCGGCATAAAACGCTGATCAATCACCCCACCAACGATACAATTCTGGAAGATCAACTTGCCGCCCCACGGCAGGTCGATGTCCTCTGTAGCGCGCAGCGTAACATTCGGCGTCGGCGGCATTCCCTCTTCGTAGGGTTCAAGAATCATATACACTTCACCATACTGCCCAGCTCCACCGGTCTGCTTTTTGTGCTTGTAATGTCCCTTAACCACCGATTGGATCGTTTCCCGATACGGGATTTTTGCAGGCACAAAGTTCACTTTTACGCCAAATCGATTTTCCAGTCGCCACTTGGCAATATTCAGATGTAAATCCCCCTGTCCCTTCAAAATGGACTGTTTCAACTCCGGAGAATATTCCACGATCAGGGTGGGATCCTCTTCGTGCAGTTGGTGCAATGCTGCTGCGATCTTCTCTTCATCCTTCTGATCCACTGGCTCTACGCCTACCCGGACTTTCGGCTCAGGGAAAACTAATGGCGGGAAAGCATACGACACCGAAGGATCGTGGAGCGTATCATTGACGTGTGTGTCTTTCAACTTGACCGTTGCCCCAATATCTCCTGCCTGTAAACTGCTCATCTCCACGCGGTGCTTCCCATTGACGGCGTAAATGCGCGTGAGTCTTTCGGTATTCTGGGAACGGTGATTAATCAGATCTTGTCCTACCAGCACTTTACCCGAATGCACTTTGAAATAGCACAGATCTCCAACGTGGGGTTCGGATAGCACTTTAAACACAAACAGTGAAGCTGGCAATTCAGGATCGTACGGTACTTTTTCTCCCTCCACCGTTTCTACGGGCGGAACATCTGCTGGGGATGGAGCCACGTTGTTGATAAAACCTAAAATCCGACCGCTCCCCATATTTTTGACAGCCGAAACGCAAAAAACGGGAAAGATCTGCCGCTGCAGCAGCGCCAGCTTCAGCCCTTTGCGCATCTCTTCTTCATCCAGCTCCCCTTTCTCAAAATACAACTCCATCAGGGTTTCGTCATTTTCCGCTACCGCTTCCACCAGCTCATTATGCAGTCGATCTGCTCGTTCCCGCTCACTGTCTGGAATCGGAAGCTTCTCTGGCTTCCCGCCTTCAGGTGGGAATTTATACATTACCATCTTTAGCACATCGATAATGGCATCAAAATCCTTGCCCTCGTTTACCGGATACTGAACCACCGTAACAGCGCGACCGAAGCGCTCCTTTGCCTGCTGGACCGTTTGCTCAAAATTCGACTTTTCGTGATCAACCTTATTGACAACAAAAATGGTCGGCTTCTGCTCCCGCTCCAGATATTCCCAGATTAACTCCGTTCCTACCTGCACTCCATCCGGGGCACTCAGTACCACCAGGGCTGTATCCGCAACCCGCAGCGCAGCAATGACCTCTCCGACAAAATCATCATAACCCGGAGCATCCAGAATATTAATCTTGTGATCCCGCCATTCTACAAACAGCGGGGTTGTAAACACGGAAGATCCTCGATCCTGCTCCACCGGATGGTAATCCGAAGCAGTATTCCCATCTTCCACACTCCCGCGGCGATTGATAACGCCCGCTTCAAACAGCATCGTTTCTGCCAGTGTGGTTTTGCCAGATCCGGAATGTCCCAGAAGAGCAATGTTTCGAATGTGCTGTGGATCGTAGGCTTTCATTTTCCCAGTCCTTCCCGTTTGATCGAACAACTACCCTTAGCGAAACTTCTATATTACAAAAATTTCGCTGAATAACCAGCAATCATCACTGCAATTTCAAAAAACACTCTTCATATATCCACAACAACTCTGCCAGCACCATCGCGGTGGCACCCCACAAAGGCACTCCTACAGGAGACTTCCAGTACGGATAGCGCAACCGTTTCCCACTTTTCAAAGGCTGCTCCCCATACTGAATATTCTGCTTCTTCCGTAGCCAGGCGATTGGCAGATAGAGAATCTGTCGAACTTCATCGTTGGGATAAAATTCGGGCGGCTGCCATAACACCGCAACCACCGGCTGCATCCAATAAAAAGAAACGGGAATGTACAACCTTGACAATCGCCCTACGAGAGACAATTGCTGAAGGGGATAATGTGGATCCACTTCCTCGCGAAACTCCCGCAACGCTGTTTCTTCATAATTTTCTCCCGCTTTTACCCGTCCTCCGGGAAAACTGAGTTGCCCGGGATGATGTGCTAAGGTCGGGGACCGCACTGTTAACAACACTGATAATTTTCTCTGCTCAGGATCCCGTCCTAAGGGCACCAGGACGGCACTTTCACGGGCTGGCGTACCAGGAAGCGGCTCCAGTCCCCGCCCTTCGGGCATCATTAACTGATGGGCACGCCTGCCGGGCAGGGGTTTCCGAAGCTGCTGTTGCAGGCATTGAGCCAATCGCTCCAGTTCAGGATCGCTGTGCTCCATCCCTTGCAATCCGCTTTGCCGGCGCTCCACTGCAAAACAAAAAAGCCCTGCATTATGCAGGGCTTTTTGTATCTCACGAACAGCTTAATGCTTAGAAAGTATTGACCCGCACCGATATCCAGTGCACCAATCCCAGATATTTCGTCTGAGCAAAAGCATAATCAATAGCGCCTTGCATATCACCACCATCATACTTAATTCCCAGTCCCGCTGCCAGTCCAAATTGATCGTGCCCGAATCGATAGCCACCGCGGAGAAAAACCAGATCCTTCCAGCTATATTCTGCCCCGACAAGAAACTGCTCCGGCGTGTCAGAGAATGTGATAAATTCCCCGGCTACCCGGAGGGAATGATCTTCTACGCCGTGCAATGCATCCAGAGAAATGCCACTTCGCACATAGAGCGGCAAAGAATAAGGATTGGTCACCATCATTGCATCCACGGGACGGTGTTTTAATCCGGGGACCAGATCCGCTGTAATCAATAATTCCCCGCCCTGATACTGCAATTCCGGACCCAGATTACTGACAGCAAAGGCAAAGCGGAGATCGTTGAATTTGTGCAACTGATACAGTGTCCCGACATCAAAAGCAATGCCGGACGCCTTCATTCCCCCAATTGCCTGGGAAATATACTTCATCGTTATCCCAAAGGAAAAGTTTTCGCTCAAATATCCTGCAACTGTCGCATTCACTGCCAGATCGCTCACTTCATAAAAAGCGCCACTTCCCTTATCCTCAACAACCGTTGTAACAGGAATCATTCCGCTGGAAAAGTGAATCACGCTGATCTCCGCCGCATACCCCTCTGCAACAGGCAAAGCAACACCGATAAAATTATGCGTATAATCACCAATCCATCGTGTCGTTGCAAACATTCCGGAGATACCCTCAATATCGGCAAGTCCTGCAGGATTCCAGTGCACAGCCGACAGCCCCGAACTCACCGTTGAAGCTGCTCCGCCCATACCGACTTCTCGCGCGCCAATGCCAATTTTCAAAAACTGGGCACCGGCACCTCCCACCTTTTTAAATTCCCCCGGCTTCGCCGTCGATCCCACCAACTGAGCGTGGAGTTGTCCCCCACCGATAACAACCAATGCTACACTTATCCACAAGGTCACCAGTCGCTTCATCGAATTTTCTCCACTTTTTATCCAACAATTATCACTTCCATCGTAAACACAAAAGGAGGAAGGACACAGCGTGTCCTTCCTCTCATATTCAGCATTACCGTGCAACGTTTCGGAATCCACCGGTTATAATGGAAAACTTCACCAGGCCGACCTCACCGTTTGGTGTTTCAATAACAGCGAAGAACGCCTGGCTTTTCGCTTTCTGCCGCCAGCTACTGAGCAGATCCCAGACTGCCAGCGCCTGGATGCCCGGCTGTGCAGGATCATCTTCGTGTTCAATCGTCCGCACTAGCTCACCATCCAGGGTATAAATGCGGATTGTACATTTCTTTGGCAACCGGGTAAAGTACAGCTTCGGCAGATCCGGTGTTTCCTGTCCTAAATGGGCAACGATATACGGATTTGGCACCACCGTCACACTGTCCAGAACGTTCGAGGTGTAATTTTGCAGTGCAACGGTATCTGCTTGAAGCTTGATCCGAACTTTAAACCCTGGGTTGGGCCACCCCAGTGCACCACCGTACACCGGCAAATACACCTTGTCACCTGGCCGAAAGTCAACTGTCGGGATCGTATCCTGCTTGGGAATCAATCGCTGATTGGATTTCCGTCCGCGCTTATTGGCAAAATCCAGCAGGAACTGAGTACCCGAAGCTAAAAAGACGTGCGTGAACTTCACCGTATCCGACCCATTGACAGCCGTCAGATAGTACCGTCCCTGCTTCCCAACCGGTATTCCTCGATCTTTATTTGCCGCCTGATTTCGCCGATCTTTCAACTTGTCACCCGATCCAGGATTGAGCCATCCATAAGCGCTCAAATTCCACTGGCTAATCGGTACTGCTTCGGGAATGGGCCAATCGGAAGGTCCACCAATTTGAGACCTGCTCCCCAGATCAATCCACACCAACCCGCTGTCTGGGTCTGGTACCTGAACTGGCAAGCTCATCTCATAATGTGGAAGCTCTTTCCCATATTCTACCAGCACAGTATCGCCTTCGGGTGTTGGCCGCTTATACCGCGCGACATTTCGTACTTTCACATCGAGGTACGGCACTGTAAAGGTAACCGTTTTTTGCCGGGTTTCGATGGTCAGCGTATCGATTCCACCTTCGGTAAATTCCAATTCATAGATGGCAGGTCCATTATTGAATCGAATATACCGCTGGAACCGCAGCATACTGCCATCCACTCGATATTCTCCTGCCACCAACTGGATCTTCCGGTCCTGCGTCGGCTCAACCCGAACGTTGGGGGCTTCATCTGGATTTGCCGGTTCAATCCAGGGATCACCGGGACGCAACTTACCGCCCCACTGCTGCAGATAATAGTCAAACGTAAATTCCAGTGCCCCCATTAACGTCTGGTTCGGTCGATACAGCGGCGTATTGGTGGTAAAGGTCCCACCTCGCCCCTGTTTGAGCTGGCTGTCATACTCACCCATTCCAAATTCATCGGAGAAATTCCAGACGTATGCATGCTCACAAAAAGCCGTCACCGCCGATCCCGGCGCTGCTGGATTTGCTGGCAAATTGGTTTGATACCGTGCCAACTCCTGGCCCGTTTCTGCATCGCGGATCACAACATCGCAGGCATAGATCCCATACGTTCCGACATTGCGAGGATCCGTCACAAACCGATCTGTCAATGTAATTGCACCCGATACTGCTGGCAGGAACTCAATCTCAAACTCTTTGCCGCCATACAACTGGTAAGCACGCTCACTATTGAGCACTTTCATCTGGAAATTGTAGAAACCGCCCATCGCAGAAGAATCCTCAATGATCACCTGCGGCTTGACTCCGAATCCCACGGGCGGACGCTGCGGAATAGCACGTACAATGTTCTGCCCGATTATTCCGCTATTTACCAGTCCCCAGTAGCCCTGGAGAATATCCCCTTCATCAAAAGCCAGCAGTCGATAATAGTACGGGATGTTGTTGATGAGCTTTTCCGTTGTCCGCACATCTGGCGTTTCAGTTACCACCCCATCTCGATTATCATCGCCAATATCTGCAAACATCCGCTGCGTGGTCTCCTTCATATACTTCAGGATAAATGCTCGAGCCAGCGGATGATCCCCAATATCCGGGAAATACGTAATAATTCGCTGTGTTGCAATGTAGCTGTACACACTATCCAGATTATCATTCACTAACTGTGCTTCCCCGACCTTTGCTCGATTGACAATGATGGTATCAACCAGATAATACTCCACTTCTTCTGGCGACATTTGATCCCATACCCAATTCCATTCCGGATTCTTAAACCGTCGCACGATGATCCGGAATGGATCACCGGGATCAACTCCAAGAATCTGGATGGAGTCTACCATCAAGGGCACATCACCACATCCGCCAGCGGGCACAACCTGATACTTTGCCGATTTCAAGAAAGCCGGCGGCACCGACCATCGGGCAATTTCCTTCCATCCAAAAGGTCCTCGCCCTTTTGGATATTCTTTCGTCGGCTGCCGTGTATCGACATCGAAAGTATCCAGATCCGTCCGGCGAGCCCGATAGAGGATGTACCCCATAAAGTCCAGTCCTGCTTCCACATCATCGTAGGAAACCTCGGCAGTGCTATCCCAGTGCACAATGACGCCATTATCCAGCGGTTCCCAGGTCACAAACGAAGGATCTGGCGGTTTCGGTGTCTTGAAGCACTGATCATAGACTTCCTGTGCAAATTTGTCCTTTGCCACCAGATTTGCCAGATCCTCCTGGGTTCCCAGCGGCACCGTTTTCAATCCCTGCTCCGTCGCTGGCAACGCCATAATTAACCCCACAACAACGCGAGCCGTATCGCCTGGCCGCATATGAAAGGGACCGGTTGCCATTAAAAAGCGCTTATCTCCAGGTCCTGTATCTCCATCCTTCTGCCCTGTTGATACAAACTTATACCGTCCCTCATCTGTCGATGGATCGTTGGCAATCACCCAATTCCGAAATGTTTTCAACCCCAATTCTCCTTCCTTCGGCAAACGGTTCGCAAACCGGCTTACGATAAAGCCATTCTCATCCACAATAGGGCTTTCCATAAAGTCAAAACCGATGTATCCAAATCCCTTACCTTCTTCGCCCAGATCTCCATTGGTCCACTGATAAGCTAAGTTGAGCGTTGTATCCCAGAAATAAAAACTCACCCGATCGTTCGCATGTCCAGCCACTCCTCGGAGCGTGATATCCATATCCATTGCCGGTGCCAGCCAGCAATTGTAGAGGGTGTCATCAGACTGGTTAATAACCTGGTAGACAATGAAGATAAAATCGGCATAATCACCACAGCCCCAGCTATGGATCATCTGCTGAATATCAATGCCCAATGGGTAACCAACCCGTGCCTTTTCTTCTGCCCCTCCTTCGTAAGCACTGAGATCGGTGTCCTTATAAACACAGAAGATATCCTCGTGCGAAATGTACACCGGTCCTTTGGGATAAGTCGACAGGTTTCGCTTTGTGACATCATCGACATAACTGCCGTAATAGGGAATGAATACTGACTGGCCAGAGGAATTATCGACACACTCTCCCGCTTTCAAAGTTGGGTGGGTATCCCAAATAGGCCAGTTTTCATAAGCTGCTGGATCCGCCGGTGTCCCATCCGGTGCAAATTTCGGCGAAAAATACAGGCGATATTTTTTCGCCAGATCTTCTCGAACTTTGGGACCATCCTTAACACTGCCGGGCACCATCCAGGAATTGCCAGAGTTGGGATTATAAGAAATCACGCACAACTTATTGAACGCAATACCAGTGTCTGCCTGGACTTTTTTCATCGCAGCAAACCACACGCCACCACCAAAGATATACTGCTTGTTACTTCCGCGGGGCCAAAATCCTCCGCCAGCTCCCGCTGCTACATCTAATCCAAAAATTCCATAGTTGGTTAACTTGAACTGAATCGCGCTCACCTGATTTTCGCCCAACTCAAACACCGGGATCTGCTCCTGTAACACTCGCTGCGGTATCCGATTCCGCTTACTCCCCGCCTTCGTCTTTGCCATTACATCTGCTGTTCCCCACAAAAGAAGGGCTACTGCTAAAAACCATATTCCCAACACACCTTTCTTCATCGTCCTTCTTCTCACTTTTATGTGACACATACGACTTGCTCAAGGATTTAAAAGTTCACAGAAAATCCAAAGAAGACCTGCCGCGGAAACTGATAATTCACACGGCGAGCAATAGCATCCTGCACAAACTTCTGATAGGCTTGATACCGTTCTAACTGCGTTGTGATGCCGTCCTTATTAAAATCGACCGAAGCATTATACAGCCGTTTCCCGGCACGGTCATACTGATCGGATCGGTATGTAGCAGAGTTATTTGGATCCCCATCGCGGTAATAATTCACTAATGGGAAATCTCCGATTCGGAGGTTCAGATTCTGCCCATCATAATCGGGATTGCCTGTACGTGCGTAAACCGCTACTGGCTCGGTGCGATTCAGTAGATTGATAACATCCACAAAGAAACTAATCCGGGCGTTATCCGAGAAGACATCCCCAAACAAATCCTTCAGACGGAAGGCACGCTCGATCCGCATATCAACTCGCCAGTAGTCTGGCTGCCGTTCTCCGTTGTATTCCCCAATCTGATTGCCATTTTTATCCAGTCGGGTATACGGCAATCCGCTCTGGTAGAATCCAGTAAAGTTAATCAAGGTGTTTTCCAGCAGATAAATGCCGCCGATGGAAGGACCTTCATCATTGCCCCAGATGAAGTTAAACACCGCATCAATCCGGTGCGGACGATCGTAATCGAGCGGATATTCCTGGAGCGGGAAGACCCGCATTCCACCTGTGAAGGGATCGGTTGCGCCAACAATGACCAGCCAGTAGTTTGACCCTGTACTGGATGCGGTTCCCTTTGCCTGCGAGAGGGTATATCCCAGACGGAAACCAAAGTGATCAGCCGTTGTTGGTTGTTTCCGCAGTTCGATTTCGATCCCTCGCGCGTTCCCATACTCACCGACTGTCACCAATGAATACGGCATGGGAACAGCAGGCACATAGCTCAATCCTGTCAGGTTCAGCATATCCTTGTAGTATGCCCGGATATCCAGAGCGAAGATATCGCTGAGCTGATTGCTATATCCTACCTCATACATCTTCACCGTTTGCGGCTGAATGTCGGGATCTCCAATAATCTGGTTTCCACGCAATCGATAGGTGTTGAATGCATCATAGAAGTCATTGAACGGCGGACGGTCAAAGAGCATCGCATACGACACATTGAAATTCGATCGATCGGTCAGCGGATATGCGATGTACAGCCGTGGACTGACCTGCACTTTCACCGATGCCTGCTTGAACCATCCAGCCGTATCGAACTTCTGATACTGGATCGGTATGAAGGGATTCAACACATTTCGAGCAACCGAGTTCGGATCAATAATATCAACTCGCACTCCGGGCGTGATAATAATGCCGCGATACTGTATCTGATCCTGGACATAAACGGCTCCTTCCCGTGGGCGGAATGGCCGACTGGTCAACTCCCGGGTTGCAACATCGGTTGGGTCCGCGTAAAGATTGCCACCCCACTGATCCGTGTAGACATCAAAGAAGGGATTACCATCCCACGGCAGTGAATTATAATGTCGGTGTAGTTCGTAAAACCGTGCCTCAAATCCCGCTTTCAACTGATGCTTAAATTCCCCGGTTTCAAACAGGTTGTAGTAGTACCCATCGACCTGGAAATAGCTGGACCAGCGGAAATCAAACGTCCGCGTGTTGCCGTGCGCTGCAAAGAAGCTCTGCAGCGAATACGGGTTTCTGGTACTGGTAGCATCAGTTCCCCCTTCAATATAGCCTGTTAAGGGGCTGGGGGCAGGTCGACTGGCAACCACCAGATCATCTTCCGTAGGAACGGGCGCCTGATACAGGTAATAGGGATCCAGAATCCGATCTTTTTCGGACAATACCGAACCATCCGGGAGGAGGAATCCATCATCAACTGGTTCCCAGATCGTAAATCCTGTGATAAAGTTCGGATCCAGCGCCCCGTCCGGAATCACCCACTGCTGCGCCTCCATATCCCAATAGATCTTTCGCTTCGAAGCTTCAAAGCGGTTGTAGTTCCAGGACACGGTCAACTCATAAAAACTGGAAGGTGTCAAAGTATGATTGATCCGTGCCAGCCATTGGGACAGGTATTGATTGGCAACCGGACGTTTCGCAACATATTCCGGCAGATTCAATTGCATAAAACCTCCGCCCCATTTATACCCCAGTCCGGGATCGGTCGCATAGAGCCATCCCCAGCTCATTGTTTCCAGCAACGTGCGACCATACTGTCCTCCGACTATCAGATTAATGTTATCGGTAACACCCAACTTCAGACGTCCGGTAATGTTCCCAACCCATCGGCGGTTGTTTGGCAATTGTCCAATGTTATTCCCCCACGGATCAATCACGCCCAATCCATTGCCCCGGAACTGCTCATATTCGTGCCAGGCACTCAGATAGAAGGTCACGGGACGACCGAAAACATCTTTGGACAGCAACGGACCGCCGATACCAAAATCAATACGGCGGCTATTAGATCCCTGCGCTTTAATGCCATTGTCCGCTTTCCCAAACAGCGCCGGGATATCCATCCGAAAGCGGAGAAATCCTTCGTACCGATCAACTCGCCCTGTTTTCGTCACCACATTGACGACGCCTCCCAGAGAACCATACTCAGCAGCAAATCCGCCTTTGATGACCTGTACTTCTTCGGTTCCAAACGTACTGGTGATGGGGAAATCATTGAGTCCGATACTTCCAGTACCACCACGAAATTGATCGCTCAAATCCAACCCATCGACCCGGAACTCTGTGTGCGTTGGGCGCCCCCCACGAATGTAAAATCCTGTCCCTGCTGCCAGCACCCCCGGGGTTAAAATGACAGTCGATTGCACCGTCTCCCGCGGAATTGAAGTTAAATCTTCACTGGAAAAATCGGTCATTGCTCCAACGCGGGTATTATCAACCAGTCGCCGTGCGGTTACCACAACTTCCTTTGTTTGCAGCGCTTTTTCACGGAGCACAAAGTTCAACTCTTCAATAGCATCTGCTGAGATTCGCACGGTCTTTCGAACCTCCTGCCGCCCAATCATCCGGGCAATAACCGTATAAGTTCCTGCGGGAATTTTCACAATGCGGTACGTACCATCCGCTCGGGTCACTGCCCCCAGGCTGGTACCTTCCAGCATAACCGTTGCTCCCGGCAACGGTTTGCCATTTTCATCGGTCACTTTGCCTGTTAAGGTTCCGTAGATTCCTGCCCAGAGGGCTGCGGGCATTAAGAAACCCAATCCCACCAGAATTACAAACAATCGTTTCATCATTCAGTCCCCGTTATTTATGGACAAACTCCTCTTATGACTTTCAGTCCACGTTATCAAATGTTCAATTTTTTCAGGATCCCCAATCGCACCACAGAGCTTTCCACCCTTTTTCTTTCCCTCAAAAAATCCTCTCACCACCCACGCGAAACGTCCCCTATCTTTTCCGCTTTCAGCGCACCAGCATCACAACAAAAAGGGGAAGGTAAGGACGATGTGTCCTTGACTTTCCCCTTGCACTTCTGTTATATACTTCCGGTTGCCCTCACCGAGCACCTCCGAAGCTGCTGACGCAATCTGCTTTTACCGCACAACCTTCAGAAGCAACGTCACACTCCGCTGTCCTGCTGTAATCGTGCAATAGTACGATCCAGTGCCCATCTCATATTCCTGCGTCTTCAGCCACAGCAGGTGCGTCCCCGGCGTTTGCACACCTTTGTCAAAGGTGGCAATGGTCCGACCCAGCAGATCGGAAATCCGGATTTGCACCGGCACGGTCTCATCCAGGGTGTAGTAAATCCGAACTGCTCCCTGCGCCGGATTCGGTGTCGCATAAGCGCGCAATTTCAGATCCGTCGTTTCCCGGACATCGCTTACACCTTTGAGATTGCTCGTCGGAAATGCCAAAAACATCACCTTGGTCGGTTGATCGGTCGGATAGCCACCAAAAATGGTACCGGGTGCATCATCTGCTTGATAGCCAATGTACAGATGATCCGTGACCGTGTTGCACAGAGTTCCATACAGGGCATCCACACCATCCGGCGTCAATGGCGTTGGCTCACTCCATTGACCGGCGCTGGCATCGAAGTAGGTCGCATACAGGTGACCATAGAGGTATTTAGTGGTATCACCCGTTTCTTCATCCACAGATACTTTATAGTCACCGTTTTTTACCGATGTATACACACAATATAACGTCCCATCCTCTCCGAAACCTAACTGTGGGTAGCGTGACATAGAAAGTACAAATAATGGCCACTCACCTTCACCGTCCCATTGTCCTCCTGCCGGCGGCGCCATCAGCACCATTGTTTGAGTACCTTCCTTATAATATCCACATCCGATATTCAAAACTCCAAAATCGCTCAAACCGAGCTCTTGCGTCCCCGGCACCGGCACCAACTGCCCATTCTGCCAGACTGCCCGTCCTTGCATAAAGACCAAGATAATCTGGGCCACGTAATGTGCTTTACCGTCAGCATCCAGCAGCATATCAATATCATAGCCAACCGTTGGAACAGTGTCAGTAACATAGATAACTGTGTCACCATTGACCGTATCAACAACTGTCACCTGATCGCTAAATTGCGGACCCAGTATCGCCTGCGGCTCTCCCCAGGTTTCCCCATTATCGGTAGAGCTGACCGTCCATAACGTAAAACTTTCATCAATCCAGACAACCCGTACCACATCTCCCTGCGCCTCTACCACATAGACATCAGGATTAATTAACGGTAGCATTTCACCGCCGTTGAGAATCACTTCGTTATCCAGCGACCAGGTTTCCCCCCCATCCGTGGAGCGAACATAACCTAAGCGCCATGCATTTGCACCACCGTTATAGGTATAAATGGCATGTAAATACCCCTTCCCGTCAATCGTAACGCGGGGCCAGAGGGAACGATTCCCTTCAGCATCCTGCGGACCAGCCTGGTAGGTTGTCCATACATCCACGCCAACTTCGTCGTTGCGGGTAAAGATCACCGGCGTATGTGATACGGTCCCGATCGCGCCATTATCAAACTGCACAATTTCGGGCCATCCTCTTCGGTTCGCCTCCATTCGCGTCCAGCCATTTTGCGTTTCCACCGGCACCGGCTCATCTCCGCTGATGTCGATCAAGGCATAGTAGCTTCCGCGAGTATCCGTTGCCGTATCAATCGCTGCCATCCAGACCATCTGGGCTAAGCCTTCATCCGGATAGATAACAACTCGGTCCGGCATTGAAAGATTCGTTTGATAATCGTAGTATGTAAATCCAACGGAATCTCCCGGTGCCTGCAACACTGACGTCCGCACACCCTGAGCTGGAGACGTCCCTCTCCGATACACCGGCTCTGTCCCGATCAGTGCTTTATCTCGCATCGGTCGCACTACGATCTTCTTAGGCTTAATGTTTTTCGGCAGTACCATTGATTTCGGCAACTGTACGGTTGCTAAGGGCTTAATTTTGGGACGCTCGATCTGCAACTGCGCCGTTTGTTGCGCCATCACTGGCACGACCAGTAAAACTGCTGCTAATACAAGAACCACTCGCTTCATCACGCGACTCCCATCTTTGTTAAACTTAAGCCTCATCAGTTTAAAGCTTCACCCCGGCTTCTTCTTTCGGGTTAGCAAAATTACGAAAAGTTTCGGAAAAGACAAAACCTCAACCATTTTTGCTTCTCAAAAATGTCAGCATTTAACACTTTTTCCTGAGCAGGAAAAATGTCTTTTCAGAGCTATCGATCGTATCGACGAGCAACAATCATCCACGGAAATACTGCCATTCCAACAGTATATAGCACATTTCCACCAAGTTCGATTGCGAAGTCTCCCGCAGCCAAAAGATTTGATGGATGGAGGACAAACAGAGCAGCAATCAGGTTCTGGATGAGCGCTGCCAGCAACACAATACCAAAGAACCGTGGTCGGGTCAAATTCAAATCGATGGAGCTTTCCGAATAAAAATATCCTGCTGCAAATGCTGCCAGCATCCACGCTAAGGCATCAACCCCCAGGATCTGCAAAGCTGCAAAATCATAGAGCAATCCAGCGATAAATCCATACAGCAATCCCGCCATCTGTCCTTCCCGGAGTGCTATCATCACACAGAGAATGAGCGGTAAATTCGGAATAGCTGCACCGATGGCAATCAGCGGCACCAGCGCCACCTGTACAAAGACCAGCAGTAACATCCCAATAGCATAGAAAAGATGCCGCAATCGAGGATCAGTTGAAGCGGCAGGAAGTAATTCGATGCGGGACGATGTCGTGCGAAATATGGGCATAGACCCTACGGGTGATCCTGATACTGCTGAAAAATCTCCTGCAACTCCGTTGTCATTCTCCACCGCACTACACCCACC
Source organism: Candidatus Kapaibacterium sp. (assembly GCA_026996895.1). Lineage (GTDB taxonomy): Bacteria > Bacteroidota > Ignavibacteria > Kapaibacteriales > WFXC01 > WFXC01. The sequence continues at coordinate 10,088 of JALWJX010000002.1, read as the reverse complement.
CAGTGTAGCCGGTCGAAAGCCGCTAACGGAGCTAATTGAATCACATGATCCAGTCGATCTGGCGTATCCTGCACACGCTGTACCACTCCGATCGGCAAATAGGGAGGATATCGCGTGCTCACAGGAGAAGTCACAACTCGATCTCCAACGTCAACCGGATATGATTGACTGACATTTTCAAGGTGTAGTTCCTGGCGATTATTCCAGACCACAATTCCCTGATACTGCGTGGATTCCAGCATCCCCGCGATCCGGGTTTTCCGATGAAGCAACGACCGAACGACGGCGAAATGATCCGTCACTTCAATGATATGCCCTACCACACCATCGGGGGAGAGCACACACATATCCGGCAACACACTATCGCGACGTCCGACGTTGAGAACAAACAACAAATTGCCGGGTACGCCTATCCGCCCGACAACTTCTGCCGGTTTCACCGGATACGGGATCGCATCCTTCAACTGCAATAATTGCCGAAACTGCTGATTTTCAATTACTGCCTGCCGCGCTCGCAGCGCCTGCTGCATCAATTGCAGGCTAATACGGCGCAAAGCAGCATTTTCATTCTCTAAGCCCACAGGATTTGGGAAACTTCCCACGACCTGCTGCACTGCGGCTACACCACCAATGACGACACCGCGAAGGTGGGAAAGGTGGACAGCATCACTTAAACTCATCAGGGCAAAAGCAATAACGCTCAGCAGGATCAGAACAACATACTCCTTGAAACGCTCGATCCACTGGAGCAAGAACCACATTGATTCACTCTCAATATCGCTGGCTTTTCAGCAAGACCTTGGAATAGCTATACAAATTCTCCAGCACTTTTCCTGTTCCCCGAACCACCGCCGTCAGAGGGTCATCCGCCACGTGGACAGGAAGATCCGTTTCCAGCCGGATCCGTTCATCCAGTCCCTGCAGCAAAGCTCCACCTCCTGTCAGCATAATACCGCGATCGTAAATATCTGCTGCCAGCTCCGGCGGTGTCTTTTCCAGCAACGCCCGAATAGCTTCAATAATCATCCGAATTGAATCCCCAAGCGCTTCCCGCACATCCGTCGACGTTGCCCGTACCATCTTCGGCACTCCAGAAACTAAATCCCGTCCTTTGACCTCAATTTCCACCTCCGGATCCAGCGGCATTGCCGATCCAACGCGGCACTTAATCGCCTCTGCCATCTGCTCCCCAATCAGCAAATTGAAGTTTTTCTTAAAATACTGAATGATGGCATTGGTCATCTCATCGCCTGCAATCCGCAGCGATTCCATTACAACAATGCCAGATAAAGCGATCACCGCAATCTCCGTCGTTCCTCCTCCAATATCCACAATCAGGTTACCTGCCGACTCTGTCACATCCAGTCCTATACCAATAGCAGCCGCCATCGGTTCGGCTATCAAGTGCACTTCTTTCGCTCCAGCGTGCTCCGCACTATCTCGCACGGCTCGTTTTTCCACTTCCGTAATCCCGGAAGGAACGCAAATCACCACACGGCGGGCAGGTTGCCACGTTGGCGAGACTTTGCGAATAAAGGCTCGAAGCATTCCTTCAGCAATCTCAAAGTCGGCGATCACGCCATCTCGCATAGGACGCATCGTCCGCAAGTCGCGATGCGTCTTTCCAATCATCGCCTTGGCTGCATTCCCAATAGCAACAATCCTTTTGGTGGTCCGATCATAAGCGACAACGGAGGGCTCATTCAAAACAATCCCCTTCCCCTTGAGCCAGATCAGCGTGTTGGAAGTTCCTAAGTCGACGGCAATGTCATTCGACAAGGAAAAAAATCTCAAGAATTTCATAAGACACCGAAAAGCGTTTTTATCATTGCTTCATTCTTTCTGTCTGCGCCCGTTTCGTTTCGCCGGCAATACGCCCCCGATTTTCCACAAGATAACTAACGAACAATAACTTAAAACAGTGAGTGAGCAACCTGATTTAGCCCGGTGTAGCGAAAAACACTATAGATATCTGAAATTCGATCCCGTTGCGTAAGCAGTTCAATAATGATAGGACAGATGGAAGAGCTGTTGCAACAACTTTCGCCGCCATTAAGCGATCTGGTACGCATCATCATTACGGCTGCTATTGGTTTGCTCATTGGACTGGAACGGGAGCAGGCACTCTTTGCCCGGGAAGAAGAACTCTTTGCGGGGGTCCGCACCTATCCGCTGATCACCCTGTTTGGATATTTAGCCGCAATGGTCGCTGCGAATACGCATCCCCTCATTTTTGCACTGGGCTTTGTTGGGTTCCTCCTCTTCGTTACCGTCTCTTACTATCTCCTTGCGCAGCGTGGTGAAATTGGTGCAACCACCGAAATCTCTATTTTCATTGCTTTTCTGCTGGGAGCGCTGGTATACTTCCACTACACGCTGATCGCCATTGCTGCAGCAGTCCTGATCACTCTGATTCTGTCGCTGAAACTTCAGTTTCAAACCCTGATCCAGAAATTATCCCGGGAAGATATTTACGCTACCCTGAAATTCATTGTCATCACGGTTTTGATTCTCCCACTGCTCCCCAAGCAACCTATTGACCCTTACGATGCTTTGAGCTTACGTAATCTCTGGTATATGGTCATTCTGGTCTCTTCCCTGAGCTTTATCGGGTATATCCTGCTACGATTTGGCAAGGCACAGCGCGACATTTTACTTTTAGGCTTCATTGGGGGTATTGCTTCCAGCACTGCAACCAGTTGGGAATTTGCGCAGCGAAGCCGCGAGCTTCCGGAACTTACGGTGCAATATGCGGCTGGAATCATTTTAGCCTGCTATGTGATGTTCATCCGTATTCTTCTGCTGGTCCTTGTCGTTTCCCCACCACTGGCACAACAGTTAGTCCCCCCAACGCTTGTTGTATGCCTTGCTGGAGGGGGCATTAGCTACTTTTTATTAGCCTCCCGACTACGCACCCAGAAAATTATGCCGCAACCCTTAATGAAACTCAAAAATCCTTTCCACTTAGGGAGTGCTCTTACCTTCGGCGTCATCTACGGCACCGTATCTCTCATCGTTACGATCCTGCAAAAGCAAGTAGGACTGGAGGCGGTTTACCTGTTTTCGGGAATCTCCGGTTTTGCTGAAACGGATGCCGTTGCTATCTCCTTGGCGAAACTTTCCCCGCATTCCTTCCCGCTGCCTGAAGCCCGCAACGCTGTGTTCTTAGCCTTGCTGACCAACTCCATTACCAAATACGCGATTACCCTCCTGCGAGGTTCGCGGACGCTGTTCCGCTACACCTCAATGGGTTTCATTCCAATGCTTCTGATTGGCTTTCTGTACCTGCTGCTCGCTCCGTGACATATCAGCGAACGCTCGATAAGGTGATCGAGCAACATCAATGGATGCGATCACGACGAAAAGGAAGCCTTTCGGAATTTTGCCTGCAACAGACGCCACACCACAGGCGGAACAAATTCCTGCACATCGCCACCATACCGTGCTACCTCCCGCACAATGGTCGAATTCAGATAGGTGTACTTTTCATTTGGCATCAAAAAAACCGTTGTGACTGACGGCGCTAACTTCCGGTTCATCAACGCCATCTGGAATTCATATTCGAAATCACTCACGGCGCGAAGTCCTCGAATGATCGCGCAGGCGTTTTGTCGCTGTACATAATCGACCAATAACCCGTCGAAGCTATCCACAGTAACATTGGGTAAATGCGCCGTGGCTTCCTGAACCATTTGCAGACGCTCCTGCTCGGCAAACAGTGGCGATTTCGCCGGATTTTTGGCAATCAAAACGATAATTTCATCAAAAATTTGTGCAGCACGCTCGATCACATCCAGATGACCATTGGTAATTGGATCGAAAGTACCGGGATACACCGCTCGTTTAATCTTCATCGCTGAATACTTCCGATGCTTCTACAAGCCACAAGTCAATCAGTGTGTCTCCAAACTTCCGACTTCGATAGACAGCGCAATAGGACGGGGGATCCAGAGAAGAGCGAGCACTGCGTTTCACAACGAAAATACTTCCCGGCTGCACATAGCCAGAGCGCAGCAGCAATGGAAAAACATCGCCATAGGACTGGTGATATGGAGGATCGTAAAACACCACCTGAAACGCGGTAGGTGCAAATTGCTGTCGGGGAAGCTGCACAAACCGGCGGACGTTCATTCCAATGACCCGAGCGCGTTGCGCTGCCTGCAATTGTTTCAGGATCTCTTTCAAAACTCGAACGTTCCCGCGATCCTGTTCCACAAACAGTGCAAAGGCAGCTCCTCGACTCAACGCCTCCAATCCAAAGCTCCCGGAACCAGCGAACAGGTCCAGAACCGAAACGCCTTCGAAATCCAGAAGATTGCCCAGCATATTAAACACACTTTCCCGTTGCTGATCCGTTGCCGGTCGTACTTTTCGCAGCTTACCCGTCGGAAGTCGCCGACTCCGCCATATACCACCCGTAATTCTCATACCGTTGCAACTTCAGTTTCCTGTACCTGATCCGCCAGCGCAACGCCAATACACGGGACAAAGAGATGAGCAGTTCGGGCACAGTAAGCCCGCTCCCGATCTCCCAGGGTTGTCGTCAGTCGCCGAAAAGCATTGAGTCGAAATGCTCGAGCGCCCGGTGCCATATCGTGCACCAGTTGCTGCAACTGCGACAACAGACCTCGAGTAAGCTGTTCGCCAAAAACCGCAACAGCATCTACAAAGGGCAGATACATCGAGAGCATTTCTTCCAGGACTGTCTGAATGCTCTCTACCGTTCGGTCTACTTCTGCCTCCGTTTTCTGTAACTTGTAAATCACAGGTGTTCCCTGTCGGAGTGCGGTAATGTCCAGATACTCCTGCTGAACATGCACCACAACCGCATTTTTTTCCCTGAGTTCTGGATAGTTAAACAGCAAAGCGCTATGAGCTGCATTCTGGGCAATATCATACCGGACCAGCTTACCAAATGCCATTTCCGCAATCTGCTCCAGCACTTTGATCACTTCTTTTTCCAGAATAATAACCGCTACCAACCGCCGTTGATCTGATCGTGGTGCCAGCGGATAAATCCGTACTTCCAGATCCCGGGGATCATACTCAGCAAATTTCGTCTGTAATTCAGCTTCTACCAGCGTTTCCAGCGCTTCATCGGAAGCTTCTTCCGGATAGGGGAAGTGATGAACGAAAGCGTATTCCATCGGCAATGCGATTGCCACCTGTTCAGCCGCTCCCGCAATCTCCATCAACACTTCTTCCAGCCACTGCTTTCCCTGTAGCTGTCCCTGATTGATGAAAACACTATCACTGGTAGCATTCACATACGCCAGCGAAGGATACGAATCTCCATCTTCTAAGAGAGCAACATACGTTCGAGAATGCCCTAAAAAGAGCGACAGTATCGGCTCCATCGAAACTTCTGCCTCTTATTTGTTCACAGTAATCCACGGTTTTAACTTTGCAAACTTCTTGGGTCCGATACCTTTGACCTGCTGAATTTCTTCAATGTTCCGAAACGGATGACGCTGCCGATACTCGATGATACGACGTGCCAGCACCGGTCCAATCCCGGGAAGGCGGATCAGCTCTTCTTCGGTCGCCGTATTCAGATCAACTTTCTGGGTGAGCATTTGCGAGGATCTCCGTTTAGCGGAGTGTTCTGGAATGCTCCCCCGACTTTTCCTTTGGCGCTCTCTTCCGACTCCACCAGCAGCATTGGGGCTCCTTCTGCTGCTTCCATCGAACGCTTTTACGTCCTCTGTTTCTCCAACTGTAATGTACGGCCGCAATCGCTCAAAGGTCACCCGCCCGATGCCGCGGACGCGCATAATTTCTTCAATCCGGCGGAATGGATGACGGGAGCGATACTCAATGATGCGACGTGCCAATGCTGGTCCTATTCGCGGAAGCTGCTGCAACTCTTCAAAAGAAGCAGTATTCAAATTGATCTTGGTTGCTGGCAACTGTTTTTTTCGCCTGGTAGGGAACAAGCTTGCCTCCCGGATCAGCGTATCTCCTGCCATCAGAGCAGCAACTCCTCGCCCCGCCGTATCCACTCCTACGCTGTGGGTTAAAGTAACTGCCGCTACACTATCGAAATACGCCTGAAGCCACGGCTGTGGTTGCTCTCCCGATCGACTGCCTCGAAGAACCAACCCCACCAGTGCTCCTCCCAATAGCACCAGCGCTGCGATAGCTTCGGTGCGCGTCACCTTCAACCATTGCTGTACCAGATTCAGCATAGAAAAGCGCATCAACGCTCTCCAAAAAGTTTTCTAAAAATACAAAACTTCCGGTGAATATCAAGGCAATATACAGCACCTATTGTTTATTCTCTGCAACGAGATGGATTGGCTGCTACCACCTACCAAAGAATGCTCAAAAGATCAAGAAAAAACCTCTTTGATCTTTCGGAAAAAGTCACGTGCTTTTTCCTGAAAGCTTTGTTGATTGGGGCGAATATGCTCACATTTCTGAAGCTCTTTGAGCAGTGCTTTTTCACGGGCGCTCAACTGAGTTGGCACATAAACATTGACCCGGATGTACATATCCCCAATACCGCCTCCCTGCAGATGAGGAATCCCTTTGCCGCGCAGCCGCAGCAAAGTCCCCGGCTGCGTTCCGGGGTCGAGATCCAGTTCAACCGTACCATAGAGGGTTGGAATTTCCAGGGTAGTACCCAGCGCTGCTTCCGGGAAACTGATGACCAGATCATAGAAAACATCATCGCCATCCCGTTGAAAGAGAGGATGCGGTAATTCTTCGATGACGACATAAAGATCTCCACTTTCGCCGCCGTGCTTTCCTGCATGCCCCTTCCCGCGCACAGGGATATATTGCCCAGATCGAATTCCTGCTGGAATCTTCACCGTAATTGTTGTTTTGCCCCGAACTCGACCGGTACCTTCACAGTGGCTGCACGGATCCCGAATAACGCTGCCTGTTCCCTGACACTGCGGGCAAACCGTAATATTCACAAATCGACCAAAGATTGATTGGGATTCCGTTCGAACCTCGCCGGTACCGTGACAGGTGGGACAGGTTGCATACCCGCCGCTTCGGGCGCCGCTCCCGTAGCATTGCGGGCACACTTTCCACCGCTCGTACTCGATTGTTTTCTCTGTCCCCTGGGCAATTTCTTCCAGCGTCAACTGCACCGTGACGCGCAGATCCTCCCCAGGCTCACCCATAGGTCGCGTCTGCCGCCGTTGCTGATGGGTACCGTGGAAGAAATCCTCGAAAATCGTACCGCTAAAGATGTCAGAAAAGGCAGAAAAGATATCATCCACTGTCTGGCGTTGCCCGAAGCGCGTTCCAGCGGTTCCAAACCGATCGTAGCGGGCACGCTTCTCCGGATCACTCAACACCTCGTAAGCTTCCGTAATCTCTTTAAATTTCTCCTCTGCTGCTTTATCCCCCGGATTCCGATCGGGATGATATTTGAGCGCCAAACGGCGATAAGCACGTTTGATTTCTTCCACGGTTGCCGTCCGGGAAACACCCAGAATAGCGTAGTAGTCCTTGTATTCGGTCATCGATGCTTATGAATCCTGTTGCTCTGGCTGATCGTTCGACTTTTTCCCCGCCGAGGTAATGACCTTGGCGTGCCGCAGTACTTTATCCCCGTACATATACCCGCGCTGAATTTCCTGCACAATCTGTCCTTCCGGAGCTTCGTGTGGCACGTGCATTAATGCCTCGTGAAGTTCAACATCGAATTGTTTGCCAACAGTCTCAATTGGACGGACTCCTAACCGTTCCAGAATGCCCATCACTTTCGAGTAAATCAACTCAATGCCCTGAATCATTGCCTCAAAATTCTGCTGCTGTTTGCCACTTTCTACCGCTCGATGCAAATCATCGATGAACGGAAGTAGTTCCAATAGCAGCTTCTCGTTGGCATATCGCACAATTTGTTCTTTTTCCTTTTCAACTCGCCGACGAAAATTCTCCAGCTCTGCTGCTCGCCGAATTGCCAGTTCCTTAAACTCTTCGACCTGCTGCCGAAGACGCTGATTTTCCTCTAACAACTTCAAAGCCGCCTGTCGCAATTCCTCGAGGTCAGCCTGCTGAATCCATTGAGCATCAATGGATGTCCCCGCTTGCTCTGTTTGCTCTGACTCCATCGGTTCAACTCCATAAGTTTCTTTCAAAGTTTCCTCAGAAATTGTTTTCGACGTTTGGTGCATTGTTCGCCTCCCTTTTGTTCTACCGCCCTTTGCAAAGCATACAACGTGAAAGGAAATGGCTTTATTTTTGTCAATCGTCCACCGCTACACTTCCATTACTTCCGCTTCTTTCTTCTCAAGATATTCGTTGATTTTCTCGATATACCGATCGGTCAACTTTTGCACCTGCTGCTCTGCCCGCCGTCGTTCATCTTCCGACATATGTTCCTCTTTTTCCAGCTTCCGCAATTGATCCAACATATGGCGGCGAATGTTCCGAACCGCTATGCGTGCTTCTTCTGCTAACTTCCGACACAGCCTGACAATTTCGTGCCGTCGCTCCTCCGTCAATGGTGGAATAGGAACTCGAATAACCGTGCCGTCATTTGCGGGATTTAAGCCCAATTCTGATTCCAGAATTGCTTTTTCAATCGCTCCAAGGGAAGTCTTATCCCACGGCTGGATCAACAGCGTGTGAGGATCCGGTGCCGTAATGGTTGCTATCTGCTGCAACGGAACCTGGGTTCCGTAATATTCCACTTTGAGCTCTTCCACCAACGCTGGAGTAGCACGCCCCGTCCGGATTTTCTGCAATTCCATATGGAAATGCTCGACGCTCTTGCGCATGTGATCTTCGCCAACCTGAAAAATTTCCTGTACTGGCATTGGTCTGTCTCCGCTTTTATCTTACTTCAATGGACTATGCTGCTACGACTGTTGTTCCCACAGATTCACCCTGCACTACTCGCAGAAGATCCCCGGGATTTTGCAGATTGTAAACGACGATAGGAATGCCGTTCTCCTTTGCCAGCGTTATCGCTGTAAGATCCATCACCCGAAGTCCCAGCTTTAAAACCTCTTCATACGTAATAGTGGCGAACTTCTTCGCCGTCGCAACCTTCAGCGGATCAGCGTCATAAACTCCATCGACTTTGGTGGCTTTAATAATGACTTCCGCATTAATCTCGATAGCGCGCAGCGACGCCGCTGTATCGGTCGTAAAATAGGGGCTGCCCGTCCCGGCACCAAATAATACAATGCGTCCTTTCTCCAGATGCCGAATGGCACGCCGCCGAATAAACGGCTCTGCAATCTGTTGCATCATAATCGCTGTCTGTAGACGGGTTGGTATCTGATGCTTCTCCAGAACATTCTGCAACGCCAGCGCATTGATAACGGTCGCCAGCATTCCCATATAGTCACCCGTGACCTTATCAATGCCCTGCTCCTTAGCGTGAATGCCACGGTAAATATTCCCTCCACCAATCACGATGCCAATTTGCACCCCCTGTTCATAGACGGTTTTAATCTCCCCTGCCAGATACCGCAACATCTGCGGATCAATCCCATAATCTCGATCTCCCAATAATGCTTCCCCGCTCAGCTTGAGCAAAATTCTTCGGTATTTCATCGCCATTGAACTTTCCTTCTGCTATTCAAACAAAAAAGCCTCAAAAGGAAAACTCCTTTTGAGGCTTACTCTCTGCACCTTCTGCCGCTATTGCTTTCCACAGTGCCCTGTCACTATCCATTTCCCCAAGGCACTCTGCCTCTGTTACTGTTCAACCGGTTGTTCTACCTGTTCACCTAACTGATACCGCCAGAACCGACGAATAGTGACCGGCGATCCTTGTTTTTCTGAAAGCTCTTCCAGATACTTTTGCACTGTGATGTCGGGATTTTTGACAAAGCTCTGTTCAATAAGCGCTACTTCCTGATAAAATTTGTTCATTTTCCCCTCGACAATGCGCTCTGCAATATGTTCCGGCTTTCCCTGCTGCTGTACCTGTTCCCGATAGACTGCTTTTTCTTTCTCCACAACTGCCGGATCCAGATCTTCCCGACCCACTGCTAACGGCGACATCGCTGCGATTTGCATCGCAATATCCCGATATCCCTGCGCTACCTCATCGCTGGCAGGAGCCTGGTTAAATTCAACGACAACGCCCAATCGATTACCGGGATGAATATAGC
>JALWJX010000001.1 GCA_026996895.1 Candidatus Kapaibacterium sp. | reverse complement strand
GAGGGAGGGGAGTGATTGTGCGGTCGACGGATCGAGGAGGGAGCTGGGCGGTGGTGCAGGAAGGAGATGCATTGGAGCGGACGTTGTATGATGTGGCGGCAACGCCTTCCCACTGGTACGCCGTTGGAGCGTTTTCAGGGATACTCCGATCGAGCGATGGGGGACAGACCTGGCAGATGGATCTGGAGGCATTGCCGTCGCTGGATGTGGACAGACTCCGAGGAATCTGGTTTGCCGATGGGCAGCGGGGATGGATTGTCGGGGAGAGTACAGAGGCTCTCTGGCAGCCAGTATGGGAGACGACCGATGGGGGACAGAGCTGGAGCAAAGTTCCATTTCGGGTGGATACCACTTCTCCATCAGATTTGCAAAGGTACTATCCCATCACCTGGTGGGGAATACGGATGGTCAATGGTCGGCGGATCGTGTACGGCGAACGATCGCAGTATACCATCGTTGCCGTGGAGCCGCAGGCGGGAGGAACGGAATGGTATCGCCGGGTGTGGGATCGGATCGTGCCACTGTCAACCGTTGCAGGAGTGAAACTGGAAGGATGCGATCGGTTCTTAGCCCTGCTGGGCTATCCGCCGGCGCCGCAACTGGTGCGGTATGATGGGCATCGGTGGGACACGGTTTCATTGTTGCCGGTCATCGATGTGTGGCGGGATACCGTCTTTTCGCAGTATCGGTATCACGGAGAGCGAGCGTTCCAGTGGTTGTGGAATGGAGAATCGGTGTTTGTTGGGTCGAGATATACAAACGGGTGGCGATCGGAGGATAGCGGCAAGACGTGGGAAATCGTGCGATTCGATTCCGTCTGGATCAGTGATATTTTTCCTTATGGCAATGGAGGATTCGCTATTGCCGGCTTTCAGATAGTGCCGGGGATGCACAGAACCAGAGGAGTATGCCTGGGGTCCGGATATGGTGAGAAAAAGTGGCGGCGATTGCTGGACCTGGATCCACGGGTTTACGTTCGAGGCAGACGGTTCTTTGATTCTGCCCGTGGCGTGTTGATTGTAGAGGACAAAGAAAGCGATATTCAACTGTGGAAGACAAGTGATGGGGGAAAACACTGGGAGCATCATTCATTGATCGATGCCGTGACGCACTATGCCGGTGAAGGGATGAGTGTGGTACAGGTTCGATCGGTGAAAGTTTATGACACTGCGCATATTGATATCGTTGCCGCACTCTGGACTACCAGTGGTGGCTGGGATGCCGTTTTGATTTCCAGCAGTGACGGCGGAAACACCTGGGAGCAGTTGTGGTGGTATACGTACTGGCTGCCGAAAATCTATGAGGAATTTTCCATCTCACTTGCTGCTTCGCGTCCCCGAGAGCGGGTGATCGTTGTGGGCAAAGAGTTAGCAACGGGAACCGTATTCTATACCGGGGATGGGGAAGCGTGGAACGTGCTGCAGCTTCCATCGCCGGGAAGAATTCGGCGATTGATGGATCACAATGGACAGTGTGCCGTCGTGTGGCGAGATGGCGATCTCTTTTCCACCACCGAAGTTGCGCCACACCATTTGCTGGTCCTGCATTTTGCGGTGACCGGTGTAGTGGGATCTTCAAAGGGAGACCGGTCAGAAGGAATCACGGTGTATCCAGCACCAGCACGCGAAGCGCTGATGATTCGGTATCATCCTTCCATTGCCGCTCAGGTGCGCAGGGTGCAGTTGTATACCATCGATGGCAGATGCATCGAGGAATATCCCGGCAGTGTTCGTCAGCTTTCGGTGTCGACGCTGCCGGCTGGCAGTTACTACCTTCTGGTTCAGTTGCGGGGAGGAGTGTCGCATCTCGTGGTGTTCTGGGTAGAGCACTGATGCTGCTGCACCGTATTGAATCACACTTTTCAAAGGCAGCGCCACTTAGTTCTGGGTGAAGCACTGATGCTGCTGCACAGCGATTGTGTAGCGGTAAGGAGATGCTGGATAAGAGTAGAGCGCCAGTATGTAAGGGGCGTTTGTCGTTGCGGGCGTGGTGGGGCTAAGGTTTTGCGCTACGCAGCGTTGCACCCGTGCGAATAGTTTGCATTGCAGGCGTGATAGTTGCTAAGTGCGCGCCGGGACAGCGGGAAGGCGGACGGTTTCCAGTAAAGCAGGGACAGCCGGTTCAATGCCGAAGCGGTCGTGGATGCGGACACGGAGAACGTCAGCAGCGTGCGGTTCACCGTGGACCAGGAAAATTTTATCGGGAAGGTGATGGAAGGAGTCCAGCCACTGGAGCAGTTCTGCCTGGTCGGCGTGAGCGGAGAGCGAGGAGAGGTGATGCACCGTCAGATGCACCGGGTAATATTTGCCGTGGATTTTGATCTCTCTGCTACCGTGGAGCAGTTGCCTGCCGCGAGTTCCTTCGGCTTGGTAGCCAACGAACAGCAGGGTAGAACGGGCGTCGCCGAGGGTGTGTTTCAGGTAGCCTAAGATGCGACCCCCTTCTAACATTCCACTGCCAGCAATAATGATTTTTCGATGCGGAGAGCGCTGGAGCGACCGGGACTCGCGCATCGATCGAACCAGATGGACAGCCTGAACCATCCGGGCTGCTGTATCTGGCGGCAGTCGATGCCACCCCGGATATTGGAGCAGGATTTTCGTGGCAGTCTGTCCCATCGGACTGTCCAGGTACACGGGTATTCGAGGAATGCGTTTGTCGCGCCGCAGTTTCCAGAGCAGGTAGAGAATTTCCTGCGTTCGCCCGACGGCAAAAGCGGGGATGAGCAGAGCGCCACGACGGTCCCAGGTTTGCTGGATGATCTGTGCCAGCATATCCTCGACCGGTTCCTGCGGATGGAGGCGATCGCCATAGGTGGATTCCATTACGACAACGTCAGCGGTTTCCGGTGTTTGCGGTGGATCCATAAGCAGCGAATGATAACGTCCAATGTCGCCGGAAAAGACGATGCGGCAATGCCGGCTTTCCAGTAGCACCGAGGCGGCACCCAGAATGTGTCCTGCCAGCAGAAACTGGAAGCGCAAGCCGGATCGCAGTTCGTACCACAGGTGATCCCGAATCGTGTGAAACTGCTTGAGCGTTCGGCGAACGTCGGTGCGTGTGTACAATGGCAGTGCTGGTTTGTGCTTGCTGAAACCCAGTCGGTTTGCTAAAGCGGCATCTTCTTCTTGCAACTTCGCACTGTCCATCAGAATGAGTCTGGCAAGGTCTCTGGTCGGAGGGGTGCAAAAAATGGGTCCGCGGAACCCGTTTCGGACAAAGACCGGCAGATAGCCGCAGTGATCCAGATGAGCATGCGTGAGGATGATCGCATCGACTGAGGCAGGATCAACAGGTGGTGGTGACCAGTTCAGTCGGCGGAGGGGTTTGAGACCTTGAAAGAGTCCACAGTCGATAAGAATTCGGGATTTGCCAATGGTCAGAAGAAATTTCGATCCGGTAACCGTTCCTGCTGCTCCCAGAAATTGGATTTTCATTGCTCTGGCTGCCGCGGCTGCACCATCCGACTGTCTACTAAATGCTCCACGGCATCATACAGTGCGTCAACAGCGTCCTCGATCCGCGATGTTTGCAGCGTAACTTTAGCTTCCCAGAGCAAATGGCGGGGAGCAAGCTGGAACAGTTGCAGCGTCATCGATGTGTCGGTATCGCAGCGAAGCCGGAGCATCCCATCAAATCCTGCTTGCAGGAATAACTGTGCAGGGTTTGCCGTGTGAGTAGTGTTACGTAGAATGACCGAATCGAAGGTATTCGGGATCTGGTAATCCAGCAGTGCCTGATGAAGTGCTCTGCCGAGCGTATCAGGACAGCCTTGATCAATGCGCAACACCAGCAGCCAGGTGGACGCGGCAGGATCAAGTGTTTTGAAGTGGAAGGTGTAGGGCGGCGCACACGCGACGCAGAGCAAAAGGCAACTGGCGAGAATCCATAAACTTTTCATTGTCTCCGGACTTTTGTTTTTTGATAGAGCGCAAAAATACAGCGTTTTGGTGGAACAGGATGGTGGATACCTGTCGTGGGGTAATAATAATGCAGGATACTCCTGCGGTTTCTCTGCGTTTCTTTTGTCTCATCATCGATCCTGAAAAGGAAGATCCGAAAGCATCGCTGATGTTTTTACGTGTTTCGCTGTTGAAGGGAAGTAAAGTAGAGAGGAGAAGGAGGGGAGACGGTAACGAGACTTACAGTGCGCCGTGTTGCTCTGCAGCACGTCGCACCGCTTTGCGCAGCGTTTCCCGGCTAATAGTAATGCCTCGCTGCTGAAGGTAGTACTGGACAAGTTTGACATTCCATCTGGAAAGAGGAAAACTCCACAGTTTGGGATTCTGAGAATGGAATTCGCTCAACATTTGTACAACTGCCTGCGTTTTGCGCGGTTCCGCATCCAGCAAAGCCGCTTCCTGAAGTCGTTGCAACGGTGGAAGGTCCAGCCGAATGAGGAAAACATGGGCTAAGTGTTCTAAATCCGGCAGCGATAGCTCGGAACGTTCGGCGACAATGTTGATCGGGACACCATCGGCCAGTAGGAGGAGGGCTTGCGCTTGTTCACGAAGAAGGCGATCCAGCGACCGATCAGCAGCAATGGTTTGCAGTGCTGCTATTTCGTAGTCGAAAAGAAAGAATGTCGGCGGTTGCATCAAAATTCTTCCTTCATCCGCGTTCAAATCATTTTTTACCGATTGCTAAAGACGTGGATTTTGGCTTTGAAGTGAAAAATGGATTTATGAAGGAAAGTGGGCAGAATGCGCAGCATCAGCGAAAAGCCCACGGGATTGCTGCCAGAAGCTGGGCACCATACAGAAAGGCAGATTCAGAGGGGTTGAAATTGGGTGTATGCAGCCCCGCTGCTTTGGTTGCTTCTTTGGGATGAACCCCTAAGGTCCAAAAACAGCCTGCTGCATATTGAGTGTAGTAGGCGAAGTCTTCTGCCCAGAGTTTGGGTTGGATGGAGACGACCTGCTCGGCTGAAAAAAGTTGCCGGGCGAGCGAAGACACGGCTTCGGTGGTCTCCGGATCGTTCCACAGTGCTGGATAGCCTTCGTTTATTTGCAGCGACAGCGTGGCACCTGCGGCGGTGGCGAGCGCTGAGGAAATACGCTCAATGTGCTCCTTGGCTTTTTGACGCCATTCCGGAGAAAAGGTCCGCAGCGTTCCTGACATTTGCAAAGTATCGGGCAGAATATTCGTTGCACTGCCAGCGTGAATGGTGGTGATGGACAATACTGAAGGTTCCAAAGGGTCCCGCATTCGGGAAATCAGGGTCTGGAGTTGCAGTATAAGGGATGCGGCGGTGGTGATGAGATCTGTTGACCGATGAGGCTGCGCTGCGTGAGAGCCCGGAGCGGAGAGATTCCAGAAGAGTTCATCCGTTGCTGCCATAAAAAAGCCGGGACAGAATCCAAAGGTTCCTGCCGGCAGTTCAGGATTGAGATGCTGCCCAAAGATTTTTTTGATGGGGAATTCATCGAAAAGTCCATCATCAATCAGGCGCTTTGCGCCTCCCGGTAATTTTTCTTCGCCCGGCTGAAAGATGCAGATAACCCCGTATGGCAGGGAAGATTCGTACTGCTTCAATGCTACGGCTGCCGCCAGGAGCATTGCGGTGTGGGCATCGTGACCGCAGGCGTGCATTATGCCCGGATGACGGGATGCAAATGGCAAGCCGGTGGCTTCGGTGATGGGCAGTGCATCAATGTCCGCTCGAAGTGCAAGCTGCACATTGTCAGAGGGACCAATGATCGCCAGGGTCGCTGTTTCAATAGCGGTGGTGTAGGTAATACTGTGTTCATCAAGCACCGACCGGATAAACCGGGCTGTTTCGTATTCTTCAAAAGAAAGCTCCGGATGCTGATGCAACCACCGGCGCCATTGCTGAAGCTGGGGTTCCAGCGCTGCCACCGTTTGCAGCATTGTTTGCAGCATTACACCAAGAATCCGCCGTTGAACGTTCTACTGCACGCCGGAAGCAAACGAACGGTGATAGGGTTCAGTGTGAGGGGATCGAGATGGCGTTACAGCCGGGATTAGCAGACGTTCCTGTGGGGGAGCGGGTTGTCCTTGTGCCAGAAGAGATGCGACGGGCAGATCGTTATGCAATGGAGCAACTGGGCGTTGCTTCGATTGTGTTGATGGAAAATGCCGCCCGATCGGCTTATGAAATTTTGCGTCCGATGATTCAGCAGCAGTTTGCTTCGCATACGCCGACAGCCCTATTTCTATGCGGACCCGGTAACAATGGCGGTGATGGCTTTGCCCTTGCCCGCCATTTGTCCCGGATTGCCGTTCCGATCGTCTGCTGGTTTGGCGATGAGTCGAAAATGACGCCAGAAACACGGGCAAATCTGGAGAGCTTGCGGTGCCTGGGAGTGCAGGTGTATCACCTGGTTGCGGAAGAAGATTTTCGGCACATTCCGGCGAGCGTAGATCTCCTCGTGGATGCACTGCTGGGAATTGGCGGGAGCGGGAATCCCCGTGGACTCATCCGCTCTTTGCTGCAATATTTAGCAGAATCAACAATGTCACCGGCACTGACGGTGGCAATCGATGTTCCAACCGGTGTTGATGCAGAAACCGGCAAAGCCATTGATGTTGCGATCCGTGCCGATGTGACCATAACGATGGGGGCTTTGAAAACGGGACTGCTGATCAACGATGGTCCGCAGTATAGCGGAAAAGTTTACGTTGCGAACCTGGGAGTTCCGGTCGATGTTGTTGCTCGCTTTGGCAGCCGAGCGGTGGTGGATCTTCCGATGGTGTGCTCGGTCATGCACACTCGATTGCCCAGAACGACCAAGAAGGATTATGGTACCGTTGCAGTGATCGGCGGACATCGCACAATGCCGGGTGCCGTTGCACTGGCTGCCAATGCGGCTATTGCTGCTGGCGCCGGGCTGGTAAAGTTGTACGCACCCGCCATTCATTCACAAATTAAGCCTGAGGTGATTACCATTCCCCTGCATTTCGATGAAGAAGGTGTTATTGCCCGTCGGGAAATTCCACGGTTGATCGAAGAGATTCAGGTGGCTGATGCGGTGATTCTGGGACCTGGACTGGGACGATCAAAGGCGGCGCAGACCGTTGCCCAACAGTTGCTCTCAGAGATTCTGAAGCTGAATGTTCCCGTGCTTATCGACGCTGACGGATTGCGGGCGGTTCCCGCCGCGCAGTCCTTGCATTCGCAGTGCGTCGTGACACCGCATCTGGGAGAGTTCTGTATGATGACAGGGAGCGAGTATCCAGTGGTTCGGGAAAGTGGACTGTGGCTGGCAGAGCAGTGGGCACAAAAGTGGCAATGTGTTGTCGTGCTGAAGGATGTCCCAGCCTTTATTACCGATGGGCAGCGAACGTTCCTGCATACGCAGGGAAATCCGGGAATGGCAACGGCTGGCAGTGGCGATGTGCTCAGTGGTATCATCGGGGCGCTGCTGGCACAGGGCTATGAACCGCTGACGGCTGCGACGTTGGGCGTGACGCTTCATCGGTTAGCGGGGCAATTGTACGTAGAACGGTGGGCGTATGAACCTTTGACCGCTTCTGCACTGATTAATTGCCTTCCTCAGGCTTTTGCTACGTTGCATCATCACTCGGAGGATCCAGCATTGCACAACGGGTTGGGAATTGGATGAGTCAGTCACAACATCCAGCGATCGGTGATGCTGTTGCTGTGCTGTCTCCTTCACACTGGACCTTCTGGTTGCCGTGGTTGATGGTTGCACTGGCTATCACCATTGCTTCCCATATTCCCCAGCCGCCCCGAATCGATCTGGGGTTTGAGTGGAGTGATAAAGTGCTCCATATGCTTGCTTACTGGATTTTTGGCGGAACATTCCTGTGGATGGTGCTGGAGTGGAAAGTGCCTGAGGTCGGAAAGCGGAGTTTCTGGATCACCGTAATTGCTGTCGCACTTTTTGGTTGTCTGGATGAGATTCACCAGTCCTTTGTTCCCGGTCGGGAAGCGGATGTGTGGGACTGGATAGCGGACGTGATCGGGGGGATCATTGCGGCGACCCAGGCACGGTGGATTTTCAAAGGGAAACAGCAGTGGCGCAAGCGGATTGGACAATGGAGATTTTTCAGATTCAGCATCAGGCGCAGGATACAAAAGCCCGAACGGGAATTTTAACAACGGATCACGGTGCGGTCGAGACCCCCGTTTTTATGCCCGTCGGTACCCAGGGCACTGTCAAGGCGGTGGAACCGCGCCAGTTACACGAATTGGGCTACCGGATCATTCTGGGCAATACCTATCACCTATACCTCCGACCGGGCGAGCAGGTGCTTCAGGATTTTGGAGGACTCCATCGTTTTATGCGGTGGGATGGGGCAATTCTGACTGATAGCGGCGGATTTCAAATCTTTTCTTTGCAGGATCTCCGATCGGTCTCTGAGGACGGCGTGGAATTCCGCTCCCATATTGATGGATCAAAGCATTTTTTTACGCCGGAGAAAGTCATTGACATTCAGCGGAGCATTGGCTCCGACATTATGATG